>DATGVY010000746.1:0-26195 GCA_035299845.1 Streptosporangiaceae bacterium | reverse complement strand
GTCCTGGGTGTCGCGGTCCTGGGTGTCGTGGTCCTGGGTGTCGCGGTCCTGGGTGCTGCGGGCGGGCGTCCGCGAGGACGGCGGAGGCGGGGCGGCTGGGCCGGGATCGGCCTCGGGCAGCAGGTCGGCAGGCGGCAGGTCGGCAGGCGGCAGGTCGGGGGAGGAGGGCACCGGTCGTTCCTCTCGGAACCAGAAAAGCACCGGATCTCGCGCAGGCAGGGACGGAGTCGAGTCGGCTGCCGCTGAATGGCGGCGGCCCCACTCATGCGGGCCGATCTGTCGCCGCAGAGCCTGGCATTCGCCAGCCCGGGTACAGCCGCCCCGCGCCACTGCGTACAAAAGGGACCGGACAGCCGCATTCAGGCTTGATCGTCCTGCCTAAGGCCCGCTGCCGGACCCCGGTGCTGTCGCCAGCCTAGCCGCCCTCCGCGCGGACTGGCACCCCGGCCCTCCGGAACGCGAGCGGTCGGCCGGATCGCTGGGTCACCTGCCACCCCCTTCGATCAGCAGGCCAGGCGCCTCGTCCCAGCCGGTCAGCTCCAGCAAGCGGGCGACATGCGCGGGGATCGAATGCAGGACCAGCATCCGCTCGGGGCCCATCGTGGTGGCGGCGACGACCAGCGCGCGCAGCCCGTCCACGTCGATGAAGCTGACACCGCAGAGGTCAGCGTGAACGTCGCCATCGCAGGACCGCGTCGCCACCGCCAGTGCCTGCCGGAAGGCGTCGTGCGTCGTAGCGTCGATCTCGCCCGCCAGCCGCAGCCCCGGCGGCGCAGAGGTGATGGCGATCCGCAGGGTCGTGCCCTGCTCCGGCGCCAGCCCCGGCTCCGCATGCTGGCCGTCAGGGACGGGCGCGTGCGCGGTGCTCACCTGATGATCCTCCAGCACGCTCAGCTCGTGGCCGGTGCGGACTGACGGCGGAAAAATCCTCGATCTGAGTTTCAGCGAGCCGCCACGCACTTTCCGCCTCAGCGTATCCGCCGCTCCCGCGCTGCGGCCGCGGTGACAGAGCACGGACATAGCCGCGTTTGAGGCTGCTTTTCCCAGGTATCAGGGACAAGGCGAGATCCGGGGCATGGTCCCGGCTGCCGGTCAGCCGAGATCCGGAGCATGGGCCGGCAGCCGGCCAGCTGAGACAGCGACGGGAGGAATGCCACGATGGTGACCAGGTGCCCACCCGCCATGATTCCGCCTGACGCCGCCAGGAAGAGGGCCAGGCCCGATCCGGCTGGCCCGCTGCCCGAGGGCCTGCGGTGACTGCCGACGCGCCGTCAGTGCTGGGCCTGGAGGCAGCCGTGTACGTCGTGCCGACAGACGGGCCAGCGGCCGACGGCACGCTCGCGTGGGACGAGACCACGATGATCGTGGTCACCGCGCGCGCAGGAGATGAGCAGGGGATCGGCTGGACCTACCCGGCCGCCGCGGCGCGGCGGGAACTGGCGCGGCTGTGACCGAGGCCGCACCCGCGGGATCCGATGACCCGCGCGCCGAGTCCGAAGCCGAGCGCGACGACCGTAACCTTGCTGAACTGCTGCAGGAACTCCGGGTCGCTGGCCTCGGCGTCCAGGTGCTCTTCGGCTTCCTGCTCTCGCTTCCGTTCACCACCAGGTTCGCGACGCTCAGTCACGCCCAGCGCCAGCTCTACATCGCCAGCCTGATGCTGGCGGCGCTGTCGACCGCCCTGCTGCTCGGGCCAGTCGCCTATCACCGCCTCGTCTTCCGCCGTCATCAGAAGGAGCGCCTCGTCCGGGCCGCCAACATCATGGCGATCTGCGGCCTGGCAACGGTGGGGCTTGCCATTTCCGCCGCGGTGCTGCTCGTGACCGGCTATGTCGATCATGGTGCCACAGCAGTACTGATCAGCATCTTTACCGTGTGCCTGTTCGGCGGCCTCTGGTTTGTGCTGCCTCTTGCCAGCCGCGGCCAGCGTGATACCGCCGCGCAGCCACCGCCGCGCTGACGCATAGGCCGCCGTCTGCCGGGTACCCGGCAGAACTGGGCGAGTGCCCGGCACGGCCGGGCCAGGACCAGGCACATCTGGACGAGCGCAAGGAGGCGGATCTACGTGGGCGACGGCGTGGCCGGCCGGCCGGACTGGTTTCCACCGCACGCCCTGCGTGACTACGCGCTGCTCGCCGACGGGGAGCGCGGGGCCGTGGTCGGGCCGCGGGGGGAGATCGTGTGGATGTGCGCACCGCGATGGGACAGCGATGCTGTGTTCGCCTGCCTGGTGGGCGGCGAAGGGAGCTATGCCGTCACCCCTGAGGCACGCTTCGTGTGGGGCGGCTATTACGAGGAAGGCTCACTGATCCGGCGCAGCCGGTGGATCACCGATGAGGGCGTGATCGAGTGCCGCGAGGCGCTGGCATTTCCCGGCGATCCGCACCGCGTCGTCCTGCTGCGCAGCATCATCGCCGGCGACAGGCCAGCGAGGCTCCGCGTCAGCCTGGATCCCCGCGCGGAATTCGGCCGCAGGGGCCTTCGCGCGCTTCGGCGAAACGGCGGTGGCCCGTGGCTGGGCCGGCTCGGTGACCTGTACCTGCGGTGGTCCGGTGGTGTCAGCAGCGCCAGGGTCATCCGCGCCGGCCGCGGATCCTGTCTTGTCATGAGCCTCAGCGTGCCGGCTGGCACGCGTCACGACCTCATGCTCGAGCTGTCCGACCAGCCATTCGATCAGGCGCCCGCGGACGCTGCTGTCGTCTGGCGGGCGACGGAGGCAGCCTGGGCACAGGCTATTCCGCCGCTGGACGGCGTGACCGCCGGGCGCGATGCCCGGCATGCCTATGCGGTACTCCGGGGGCTGACGAGTTCGAGCGGCGGCATGGTCGCCGCAGCGACCACGAGCTTGCCCGAGCGCGCCGAGGCGGGCCGCAACTACGACTACCGCTATGCCTGGATACGCGACCAGTGCTACGCGGGACAGGCGGTGGCCGCCGCTGGCGCCCACCCGCTGCTCGATCAGGCTGTGAGCTTCGTGTCGGATCGGCTCCATGCCGACGGGTCGCGGCTGTTGCCTGCTTATACCGTCTCTGGCGGCCGGGTACCCGACCAGCGCAGGCTGGACCTGCCCGGATATCCCGGCGGATTCGATCTCGTCGGGAACTGGGTCAACCGGCAGTTCCAGCTCGACGCGTTCGGCGAGTGCCTGCTGCTTCTCGCCGCCGCTGCCCGGCATGACCGGCTGGACTCCAGCGGACGGCAGGCAGCCGAGATCGCCGCAGCCGCGATAGCAGAGCGCTGGGATGAGGAGGACGCCGGGATCTGGGAAATCGACGATCAGCCCTGGACTCATAGCAGGCTAACGTGCGCGGCCGGCCTGCGCGCCGCCGCGAGATCATGCACTGCACGGTCCCAGGCCACGGACTGGTCACGGCTCGCCGACGTCATCGTCGCCGACACCGCCAAGCACGCCGTTCACCCCTCGGGCCGATGGCAGCGCTCTCCCGCCGACGGCAACCTGGACGCGGCGTTGCTGCTGCCTCCGATCCGCGGCGCGGTTCCCGCCGACGATCCCCGCACGCTCGAGACACTGCGCGCGTACACGGCCGAGCTGACGCAGGACGGCTACGCGTATCGCTTCCGCCATGACGAGCGGCCGCTCCAGGACGCGGAGGGTGCCTTCTTGCTCTGCGGGTTCCTGCTGGCTCTTGGCCTGCAGCAGCAAGGCCGCTCCGTGGACGCGGCCCGCTGGTTCGAGCGGAACAGGGCCGCGTGCGGCACCGCCGGGCTGTACTGCGAGGAGTACGACGTGGCAGAGCGCCAGCTGAGGGGAAATCTGCCGCAGGCGTTCGTGCATGCCCTGATGCTCGAATGCGCCGCTCGCCTCTGCTCGCCATGGGACCCCGGCCCGCGCGGCCCGTCACCCGGGCACTCGGGCACTCGGATGACCCCAGCCAGGAACCGCGCGGGTAACGGACGACCCAGACCAGGACCCGCGCGTTGAGCGGGATGACCCCAACCCAGGAGGACTGAGCATTCCATGACCGAGACCGTTGTCATTACTGGTGCGAGCGCCGGCATCGCGCGTGCCACGGCCCGCCTCTACGGCGAGCGCGGAGCGAACGTCGGGCTCATCGCCCGCGGGCAGACGGGCCTGGACGGCGCGGTGAGCGACGTCGTGGCGGCGGGCGGTAAGGCACTCGCGGTCGCCGCGGACATGGCGGACTTCCGGCAAGTCGAAGACGCCGCGCGCCAGGTGGAAGACTCCTTCGGCCCGATCGACGTATGGATCAACGTGGCTTTCACCTCGGTGTTCGCGCCATTCGACGAGATGACCGCCGATGAGTTCCTGCGGGTCACCGAGGTCAGCTACCTGGGTTTCGTGTACGGGACCAAGGTGGCACTCGACCGGATGAGGGCCCGCGATCGCGGCACCATCGTGCAGGTCGGATCCGCGCTCGGATCGCGCAGCATTCCGCTGCAATCTGCCTACTGCGGAGCCAAGCACGCGATCAACGGGTTCACCTCGTCATTGCGGTGCGAGCTGCTGCACGAGCGCTCCCGCATCCAGGTGACCGTCGTGCAGATGCCGGCCGTCAACACGCCGCAGTTCTCCTGGGTGCGCTCCAGGATGCCCAACCACCCGCAGCCGGTACCGCCCATCTACCAGCCAGAGGTCGCAGCGCGGGGCGTTGTGTTCGCCGCCGATCATCCGCGCAGGAAGCAGTACTGGGTCGGCGCCAGCACGGTGGCGACGATTCTTGCCAACAGGATCGCTCCTGCGCTGCTTGACCGCTATCTCGCCCGGACCGGATATGGCTCCCAGCAGACGGCGCAGAAGGCCGACCCCGGCCGGCCAGGCAACCTGTGGGAGCCAGTCGACAGTCCGCCCGGGCACGATCACGGTGCTCGCGGTGTCTTTGATGACAGATCGCATGACCGCAGCCCGCAGCTGTGGATGTCGCACCACGCGGGCCTGCTCGCCGGCACGGCCGGCGTTGTGGCGATCCTCGGCGGTGTTCTCACGGCACGACTGGCCCGGGCCCGATGACGGGCGCGAGATCCATGGCGTTCTCCCTGGTGCGGGGCGGCTACGGCGCGATCCTGCTCTGCGCCCCCGGCGCGGCGGTCCGGTTGTGCGGTGCCCGGCCGGCCAGCCCGCGCGCCCGCACGGTGACCCGGCTGCTGGGCGTCAGGCATCTGATCCAGGCAGCCGTGACGGCAGCGGCGCCGAATGCCCTCGTGCTCGCCATCGGCGCGCAGGTCGATCTTGCCCACGCCGCCTCGATGCTGGCACTGGCCACCGCCGACCGGCCGCTACGTCACGCGGGCCTCGCGGACGGGCTGACTGCGGCCATGTTCGCCGCGGTGGGCGGGGCCGACGCGCGGACGCGGCGACGCCAGGCAGGCGTCCGCAGCTAAGCCTGGCGGAGGCGCATGTGCAGGCGGACGGTGGTTCCGGCCCGGCCGGAGCGCAACTCGACGAGATCGCACACCTGGTTGACCACCCAGAGTCCCTGGCCGCCGAGAACGTCAAGTGCCGGCCGGCGGCGGCCGGCCAGCGGGTCGGTGATCCGGCCCTGGTCGTGGATCTGGCAGATGAGGCTGTCCGGAGTGCGCCAGACATACAGTGTGCCGCCGGCCCGGGTGTGGCGGAGGGTGTTGGCGGCGATCTCGCCGACCGCCAGCACGAGGTCGGCGGTGCGGCCGGCGGTGAGGCCGGCCTGGACCGCGTGGCTGGCGACGAGGTCGCGTATCGCGCGAAGGTTACTGGCGTAACGGACCTTGGCCGCCCGGGACGGCGGCTCGGACAGCGGCGAATCGCAGCCTGGCGGAAGTCCGTGCGGTCCCCGGTACTCTCGGCTGGCCTGCCTTTCGCCCCGCCGGAGCAGGACGGGATGGGTCCTCCTGGCGTCGGCGACAGCCGATGACGAGAGCGCCGCGGCGTCGTAGGGGCACAAGATCGTGGCCGCCATGCCCGAGAACGCGCGGTTTATGAGTGCCTCGTGCCTGGCGGTCTCGCGCAGTTCCTCGGCGGAGCGGGCCGGCCAGGCCGGCTCGCCGACGTAGCGCACGCGCCGCCCCGGATGCTCGTCGACGAAGGCCCTGACCGCCGGGATGATCCGCGCCGGGTTGAGGCCCATGCTGGCCATGTCGCCGAAGACGACCTGTCCCGAGGACTGCCCCAGCTGGTCACGCAGCATTTCGCTGGCCGGGCCCGGCACGGCGACGAAGACTGGTTCGGAACGGGCCAGGCCGCCGCGTATGAACGGGAGAAGGGTTGCCTCATACTCCTGGCTGCTGCGGTACAGAAACGCCAGATGCTGGAAGCCTTCGTCAGCGGGATTCGCGTCAGGCATCGTAACGCCCGGGGCGGGTACGGCCGGCCAGTGGCGGGCCGTCATCTACGGCTTCAGCACCGTGTGCCGCGCTGAAGTCTCATCTTCCCCCCAGGGCAGGCACCTCCCTCTGTGTCCGGGCCGAACCCTGTTCGCACGCGCCCGGCCAAGTTCACCATCGGGGTCAGCAGAATGCTACGCGCAGACCCAGGCCAACTTCTTTCCCCGCAACGGCGAGGACATGCACTCGCGAGAGACATTTGCCCGGGCATACGATAGGCCGGTATCGCCGCCCCTGCTCGGGGCCGTTTGGCGGGAGGCAGGTTGGAGGCACTCCGGCTGTCGTCCGAGCACCGCGGGGACAGCGTGATCGTCACGGTCCGCGGGGACCTTGACATCGTGACGAGCGTGCAGTTTGACGAGTGCCTGACGCAGGCTCGCCGGGACCATCGCCGCGTCATCGTGGATCTCGCGGCGGTCGATTTCATGGATACCAGTTCGCTGGCCGTCATCGTCGGTCACTGGAAGAAGCTCGCTGCCTCCGGCGGAACGCTGGCGCTAGCGGGC
This sequence comes from Streptosporangiaceae bacterium, assembly GCA_035299845.1. Taxonomy (GTDB): domain Bacteria; phylum Actinomycetota; class Actinomycetes; order Streptosporangiales; family Streptosporangiaceae; genus Palsa-506. The sequence goes on along the minus strand of DATGVY010000746.1, from coordinate 19,350 downwards.
GCGCGCTACCGGTACACGAAGGCACTGTGGATCACGGGGCTTGCCGACCGGCTGCCGTTTTACGAAAGCGTGGAGCAGGCGCTCAGTGCTGACCCCTCAGCTGGCTGACCCCCAGCGCAGGCGTAGCGCTATCGGTGTTGCAGCTGGCCGCGGCTGGGGTGGAGGTCGACCAGCTGGTTGTCGACCACCACCGACGTCATGAGGCCCACGGCGGTGAGCCCGCCCGCGCCACGATGCCATGTCAGCTCCCTACGTCGAGGTCAGATCCCCAGGTCGAGGCAGTTGCCGTACCCACTGCCAGGACGCCAAGCATGCGAGACTGGCCGCGAGGCCGGGCGGGCGCCAGATTTCGGCCGGGTGTTTGCGGGCCACTGTGGGCGGTAGGGGTCAAAGGAAGCTAGTAGATAGGACTTGGCCGATGCCGTATCCCCCAGGCCTGCCGGGGCTGGAGAGCGAGATCTCCGGACTGACCGAGCGCCGCGGGCAGCTGCGGCAGGCGGCGGCGCTGCCGGGAGCGCAGCTGCATCAGGTTCTGGAGGCCGCATTCGCCGAACTGGACGGTGCGATCGACGCGCTTACCTCGCTGCGGGGCGAGGCCACCGGCCAGTCAGCGCCGGACCGGATCACCGGCGGGCTGCAAGCAGACCGGCGGCTGCTGCACGCGGTCTTCCAGCAGGCGCCGCTGTCCTTGTTCCTGCTCGATCGAGATGGCATCGTGCGGCGAGCCAACAGGCGCGCCGGCAACCTGCTTGGCTTTTCGCCCGGATATGCCACCGGAAAGCTGTTCGCGACCTTCGTTGAGCTGCCCGCGCGCGCGGCCGTGCAGACACAGCTCGCAGCCGCCCGCCGCACCGGCGAAGGCCGCCAGATCCGGTGCGGCCTGCTCGGCGCGGCCGGCCCGGTGCTCAACGTGCTTGATATCAGCCCGGTCAGCCTGCCGGGGGATCATGGCCAGCTGATTGTCGCGGCTACCCGCCATGGCGTGGCTGCCGCCGCCATCCGTCATGGCCCGGCCACCGCAGCCGCGCGCCAGGACCCGGCGGCCACCACCGCGCGGGAGCGGGAGACAGCGGATCAGGATCCGGCGGGCGGCCCGGATCAGCAGGCCGTGGCCGCGGTCCGTTCGGCCACCAGCCGGCTCGATCTGCTGGGCGCGGCGACCAGGCTGGTGCTGGAGAACGCCACGGTCAGTGAGCCCGTCATGCTGCAGCGGTGCGCGAGGCTGCTGGCCAGTGAGCTCGCCGCCTGGGTCATCGTTGACGTGGAACGGCAGGGACAGCTGCGGCGGCAATTCGTCATCGGCCCGCAGGACGAGCGGTCCGTCGCGCTGGCCAGGTCCCTGTCGAATGCCGACCCGCCGCGGGATTCCGCGCCGAGCCAGGTTCACGGCTCCGGTACCTCGCTGCTGATCGCGCACGCTGAGGACGGCGGCCTCCTGGGCGCTGGCCCTGACGGCGTGCCGGTCCTCGCCCGCCTTGGAGCGACGTCGGTACTCTCGGTCCCGCTGTCGGACGGGGAGCGCTCGTACGGCGCCCTTACCCTCGCCAGGGAGACCGGCGGAGGTTACTTCGGCACGAGTGACGTCGGCCTGGTAGAGGAAATCGGAGAGCACCTCGCGCTCGCGATCAGGGTGGACCGTATGCTGCGGCAACGCTCCGACGTCGCGGACGCGCTGCAGGCAGGCCTGCGGCCGCCGGAGCTGCCGGCGATACCGGGCGTGGAGATCGCCGCGGCCCACCAGGATGCCACCGGCAGTCCTGGGCCAGGCGGTGACTTTTACAGCGTGTACCGCAGCCCGGGCGGCTGGGGTGTCGCGATCGGCGATGTCTGCGGGAAGGGAGACGGCGCGGCGGCGGTGACCGCGGCCGCACGGCATGCCATCCGGGTGGCCGCGCACTGGTGCACCGATCCGGCTGAGGTGCTGCGGATGGTCAACGAGATCATGCTGGCCGAGGAGTTCGGCGGCCGGTTCGTCACGGCGGACGTTGCCCACCTGCAGTGGCGGGACGGCATCCTGCGGGTCACCCTGGGCAGCGCTGGCCATCCGCTGCCGGTGCTGGTGCGGCCGGACGGGCGGGTGCAGACGATGAACGGCGGCGGCCTGCCGCTCGGGATCTTCCCTGATTCGGGCCCGCAGGCGCAGGAGCTTGAGCTGTCGAAGGGTGACACGCTGTTCTTCTACACCGATGGCCTGACCGACGCGCGCAGCAGCCTTCGGCCGGCCTCCTTCGAGGACCGCCTTACCGAGGAGCTCGCGGCGGCTGCAGGGAGGCCGCCCGCCGAGGTGGCCGCGCGCATGCAGAAGGCGGTACTGGAATTCTGCGGCGGCGAGCTGCGCGACGACATGACCATGCTCGTCCTGAGGGCGGGTGAACCGCCGGGGCGCGACGCCCGGCCGGACGAAACCAGCTGACCGGAGAGGCCGGTCTCACCGATGAACCCAGTCGAGCGCGGGATCCGGCGGATTGACGCGGCACAGCAGCGTAACAAGGTATCCGCGTTCATCTTCGGCGTGGTCAAGAAGTACGGCGACGATAATGCGGGCAGCCTGGCCGCGAGCCTCGCGCACTCGGCCTTCGTCGCCGTGTTCCCGTTGCTGCTCATCCTGGTGACCATCCTCGGCCTGGTCGCGGCGGGCAATTCGTCGTTGCGGCACGACGTGCTGAACGCCGCCGCCAAGCAATTCCCGCTGATCGGCAATCAGCTGGCCGGCAACGTGCACGCTCTGCGGCGCTCCAGCGTGCTGGGGCTGATCGCCGGATTGCTCGGACTGATCTGGGGCGCGACGGGGCTCGCGCAGGCAGGACTCTTCACCATGGAGCAGATCTGGAACCTGCCGGGCCCGGCGCGGCCAGGCTACTGGCAGCGCCTCGGACGCGCCCTGGTGTTTCTCGGCGTGCTCGGGTCAGGCGTGATCGTCACGACGCTGCTCACCGGCCTGGACACCTATGGTCATCACGCTGCCGCCGTCGTCGTCCTGGCGGAGATGCTCGCGGTCCTGGCGAACGTCGGGCTGTATTTCGTCAGCTTCCGCGTTCTCACTCCCAAGGGCGTTCCGAGCCGTGCCCTTTTCCCTGGCGCCGTCGCCGGCGGGGCCGGGTGGACGCTGCTTCAGGCGGCTGGCGGCTACCTTGTCCACCACTACGTCCGCACTGATTCGGTCTACAGCGTGTTCGGGATCGTGCTGGGGCTGGTCGCGTGGCTGTATCTCGTCGTGCAGATGACGGTTTATGCGGCTGAGGTCAATGCGGTGCTGGCACGGCACCTGTGGCCGCGCTCCATCATCCAGCCGCCGTTGACGGAATCAGACCGGGCCGCGATGGCACTGCAGGCGCTGCAGAACCAGCGGCGAGATGAACAGCACGTGAGAGTCTCCTTCACCGACCGGCCGCGCGGAACGAGAGCGCCGCAGTCGACACCGCGGACGCCTGAAGAGATAGCGCCGCCCGCCCGGCCAGGAGGCAATGCTAGCCCGGACTGACCGGTGCCGGCATGTCTTCTCGTCCTTGATCTGTGCTCTGGGCATGTCCGGAACTCCTCTGCATGCTCGCTGACGCGTCCGGCGGAGCAAGCCGCTACCCCGGCTGCCGGACATCATTCACGCCGTCCATGTTTGGCGCCGCTCCGGGCGGACACCTGGGTGCACGCGCGTACCGCGCGCCACCGAGGCGAAAGTGACAAAGGAGGCCGGCGCAGTGAGCCTGATCGTTTCCGAGGCCCTGATCGAACGGCTGGCGGACTGGGGTGCTGATCGCCCCGCGGACGTGCGCGGCGCCGTCACGCGCGCACTGGACCATGACGGGCCGGTGCTCGTGGACGTCAACGTCAACCCCGATGAGCCGCCGCTGCCCGGCAAGGTCGAGTACCAGCAGGCCAAGAAGTTCGCGGAGGCGTTCCTGAAGGGCCAGCCGCGCAAGGCGACGATCGCCACCACGCTGTTCAAGGACAAGATCCAGCAGCTCAAATCCTGAGACCACAATTGTACGGATCCTCATTCGGAGGTAGCCATGCGCGTCGTATCGGCGCTCCTCATCGTCTGGCTGGCCATTGGCGCCGTCGCCGGCGGCCAGCGACATTACTACAACGGACCTGTCAATAGCTGCGTCAGGGCAGGCACCATTGCCCTGACGATCGTCACAGGCCCGCTGAACTACTTCGGCGTGAATCCGAAGACGTCATGCACTGCACCGCAGCCAAGCAAGTAGGCAACGGGCCGCCGGAAACTCCGCGATCCTGGCGCGATAGGGCCATCGACCCTTGGGCCGGGAGCCAGCCGCGCCCGCCGTGCAGGCGGTCGGCTGGTCTAGGCCGAACACCGCGCATTGACGATGCGGCAATGACAACGAGCGGCAGGCGTGCAAACCTCATGTCATGAGTGCTCGATGAAGGGACAGGCATGAAGACCGCCACCGGGTTGACGTTAGTGGCCATCGGCGCGATCTTGGCGTTCGCCGTCCATGCTCACCTGCGTGTCCTGAACCTGCAGGTAGTGGGCTGGGTGATCATATTGACCGGGCTCGCGGGGATCTTCGTTCCGCGGAGCGGATACGGCTGGCTGCGCAGGCGCGTCGTGGTCAGGAGGAGCCCGCGGGGGCGGGTGATCCGCACGGTCGATGAGACCCGCGAGCCGCCATACGTGCTCAATCCGGGCGCGCCTACCGTCGAGGATGTGGCTGCGGGGGTTGACCCCGCAGATCCCGCCAGTTCCCGGCGCCCGGAAACGGAGACGATCGAAGAATATTTCGAGGAATGACTGCCGCTCAAGGACCGTCATAAGACGGGCTGCCGCCGTCAACCTGCTGCACCGGGCCGGCCGGCCGCGCTGGCGCCTTCTGAGCGGCGCACCGCCACCGTCGCTGCCTGCCGGGCGAGTCGGCGTAGTTGCCGTACATGATCTCGGCGGTACGGGTGCCCTGGCCGGATGGCCGTCGGGTCTGAAAGCCGGCCAAGTTTGAGCTTGCCAGCTGAGGGCAGTGCGGGGGGACATTGAACCGAAAGCAGGTGATTCTCGTGTCAACCGGAGCCATCGTGGTCATCGTCGTGGTCGTCGTCGTGGTCGTCGCAGTGGCGATCGGGCTGATGAGGGCGGCACGCAGCCGTCGGCTGCAGCAGCAGTTCGGCCCGGAATACGATCGTGTCGTCGGCGAGCGCGACAGCAGGCTCAAGGCCGAGGCCGAGCTGTCACAGCGAGAGCGGCGAGTCCGTGGCTTGGACATACGGCCGCTCACGCCGTCCGCCCGGGCAGGTTATGCCCATCGGTGGGCAGGCATCCAGGAACAGTTCGTCGACATGCCGGCCGACGCGGTCGCGGCGTCGCAGGTGCTCGTCGCGGCCGTGATGAGTGAGCGGGGCTACCCGCTAGAGCACCGCGATCAGGTGCTAGCCGACCTGTCGGTCGAGCACGCGAGCACGCTTGACCGCTACCGTGCGGCCGAGGAAATCAGCTCGAATGCCGCGGCCGGCACAGCCTCTACCGAGGACCTGCGGCAGGCCATGATCCACTACCGCGCGCTCTTCCTTGAGCTCCTCGGCGAGGCCGCTGATACGGCGGCGGGACCAGCAGCCAGCGGCCATCGGCAGGACACCATGGAGGCCGACACGCAGGCGGTCGGCACTCAGGCCGCATCGGACGCCGCCGGACCCGTCGACGACGTCCAAGCCGACATTCCCGCCCAGCGGGCACCGAGGAGCTGATGAGATGACACAGCCAACCGGCAAGTCAGGTCATGACCAGAAGATGCCGGCCGACAGCCAGGTCGTGGCCGAAGCGGACCAGGTCGTGCTGGACGACGGCCAGATGGTCCCGGGCGAGGTAGTTCTGGGCGAGGAGCGGCTAGTCCGGGCGGACGATCAGGTAGCAGCGGCGGACAATCCGGCAGTCCGGGGCGAGGATGAGGTAGCCCTGGATGCGGATACCAGGCCGGCGCCCCACTCGCATGCCGCCGCGGGCGCCGCGGGCGGCGCGAACTCGGGCGAGCGGTGGCACGAGATCCAGGCCACGTTCGTGGACAATCCGCGTGCTTCCGTCGAGCAGGCTGCTGGTCTCCTGCACGACAGCGTCGAGGAACTCGTGGTATCCGTCAAGGAGCGGCAGCACGAGCTGCTGTCGGCCTGGCGGGGGAACGACGCGGGGACCGAGGAACTGCGCACCGCGCTGCAGGGCTACCGCACCCTCTGGCACCGCCTCGAGGATTTCTCTCGTCGGTACTGATCATCTCCTGCTGGCGGGCGTCCCTGGGCGCCCGCCAGCTGCCTACCGGGCCGGCGCCTTAGCCGGCGCTTGGGCCGGCCGGAACGACAAGGACGGGGCACGGTGCCTTCCGCAGGACGTACTGGCCGACCGTTCCGAGCAGCAGGGACATGCTGCCGCGGGTCGCCAGGACGATGAGCTGCGCCCGCACTTCCCTGGCTGCCTCGACGATTTGCCGTCCTGCTATCCCGGCGACGACCCGCAGTTCAACGTGATCGGCCTGGTTCCCGAGCGCCTCGCTGACCAGGTGGCGCAGGCTCGACTCCGCGGCAGCGCGCTCATCGTCCCCCGTGCCCGCAGTCGCCACCGGCTGCCCGGCCGGGGCCCGGAGCGCGCGCGCGCCGCTGTAGGCCATGACGGCGATCAGCAAGGTCTGCCGGTAGCGCGCTTCCTGCGCGGCTACCTGGATGGCCGCTTGAGAGGCTGCCGTGCCATCCACGCCTACTACCACGCTCATCTCCGTTCCTCCTTGCTCGCGCTCATGTGCCGGTCCGGACTGCCCATGCCGGGTCTCGCCGCGCTTCGGCCGGCGGCGGCCGTGATGTCGCGGGCGGTGGGGGCTGCCTCGGTGGTCTCCTCCGGGTTCGCAGCTACCCAGGCTCGGGCCGTTAATCCTCACGGCCGGTCCGCAGCGCGAGATCAGCGGGGCCAGGTGAGGTGTAAATGCGCCGTGGCCGGGCAGTTGTGTATCCCCGGGCCAGCACTACCGCTGGCCCGGCAACGTCGCAGCGCAGCCGAGGCCACCATGCACGAACCAGCGTCAACCCCCGTAAGCCAGGACGACTGGCGCGCACTGGGCGCCTGCAGGCACGAGGACCCCGAGTTGTTCTTTCCCGTTGTCCCGTTCGGTCCCGGGCTGGTGCAGGCTGACCGGGCGAAGGCCGTCTGCGCCCGCTGCCAGGTCCGCGCCGACTGCCTGCGGTTCGCCGTGGAGACCGTCCAGGACTACGGCGTGTGGGGCGGGACGAGCGAGGAGGAGCGCCGGGCATTGCGCCGGGCCGGGATTCGCCGGTCGCGTGCCGCTTCGGCAAACCAGCGGCGGCGGGACAGCGACCGGCCAGCGCGAGCGCGCGCGGGGGCTTAGTAGATGGCACTGGAAGTTCGTCGGGGTTGATCAGCTGGGGTGTGATGTGAGCCGCTTTGGTCACCGGCTGATGCCCGCGAGGTGAACAATGCAGGCGGTGTCGAGGGCCTCTTGCGGGGTGCCGGCGGGCAGGCCGGTGAGCAGGACGGCGTCCTGGTAGCGGTCGCGGGCTGCTGAGTAGATCGCAAAGCCGAAGGAGTGGGCCGAGCCGCCGTAGTGCAGGCGGCACAGCGGGATCTGCTCGCCGCCGGGGAGCACGCCGGTGACGTAGGCGAAGGCGCCGCGGTAGGCGACTTCGACCCTGTTGAGCTGGGGCCAGTGCTGTTCGGCGTGGGCTAGCAGCCGCAGCGTGACCGAGCTTTTGGTGGAGGCGGGGATGGCGGGCATGGCTTGCCCAGTGTGCCGTGATGACTACGTGACCAGCGGACCAGTATCTCGAAATGGCACCCGAAAGGATCTTCGAAGCAACCGGTCCGGGCGCGCCTTGTACGTGACGGACACCAATGGGACAGTACATTAAAGTACTGCACCAAGGGGATAGGGTGATGGGCTACCAGCTCTGGATGCACACCGAGATCCGCGACTGGCTCACTGACCTCCGGGGCACCGAACCTGAACTGGCCCGCCTGGTTGGCGAGGCGGTGCTGGCGATACTCGACGCGGGCGAGAGCCTCGGCCCGCCGCTGGTCGTCCCGCTGGAATCGGTGCTGCGGCCACCGGATGATCCCAGGGAGGCCCTCGACCTCTCCTACCAGCGCCAGCTGGAAGCCCTGACGAAGGTACGCCGCGGCGTCGCCGACGTGGCGACCTCGCGGAAACGCGTCGAGCTGCAGGCCAGCCAGCTAGAGCAGAGTGCCGCCAAGCTTGCCAGCCAGCGCAAGGTCGCGCTCGATGCCGGGAAAGAGGACCTGGCCAGCGAGGCGCGAACCCGCGAAGCGGGGGTTCAGGAGCAGCTTTCCGAGCTGCGCCGTCAGTTTCTCGTCCTGACCGGCGAGGAGGAGAAGCTGACCGCTGCCAGTCAGCGCCTGCAGGCAAAGGTCGATGCGTTCCGGGTCCAGAAGGAGACGATCAAGGCCACCTACACGGCCGCCGAAGCATCCCAGACGGTCCGTGAGGCATTCGCCGATATCGAGGAGGGCGTCAGCGGTCTGGAGGTGACGAATGCAGAGGCGGACGCCTCGTCCGGGTTCGCCAGCGCATCAACCGCAGCAAACGAGCTCCTGCAAGAGATTCGGGATCTCACGCCGCCCTCCCAAGGCAGCCCCGGACCCACCGGCCAAGACGACATCCATCCGCCGCCCGGCATGATGGAACTGCGGCCAGGTGCCCCCGGCAACGTGCGAGTCGGCTTGCTGTTCGTAGCCGAGCCCAAGGACACAGCGGTCCTGCTGGCATGCGTCGAGAATCCGGGCGGGTCACCTGACGAATATCGGGAGGTGATACGGATCGCAGCAGCCCGCCTGGCGGTAGCTCAGCCCGCCCGCCCGCCCGCGGCCGCGGCTGCTCCCGCCGCCTTCATCTCCTATGACGCGGAATCGTTTCTTGACGAGGTCTTCCCCGGTGAAGAAACTGAGGTCGAAATCGGGGCAGGCGCGCTCGTGGCCCGCAATCGTGCCCACACCCTCGCGGAGGCCCGGCAGCGGATGAGGCTGACGCAGGCGCAGGTGGCAGAGCGCATGAACGTCCGCCAGGAACGAGTCTCCGCTATTGAGCGCGCCGAGCCGGGTGCCACCGAGGTCCGGACGCTCGCAGCCTATGTGCGTGCACTCGGCGGCAGGCTGGAGATCATTGCCGACATCGGCAACGAGCGCATCATGCTGAGGTAGCCACTCGCAGACCGCATCACCCCGGCCCGCCACGATCACCGTTCGCGCGGGTGGATTACAGGCGTGTGACTTCCCCGGGAGCCGCCGATGCCGACGCTGCGCGCCGTGCCCGTCCAGCTGGCCGCCAGCGAGCGCAAGACGTTAAGGAAACGCGCCCGCGGGGCCAAGACCGCTTACCGGGACCGGCAGCGCGCGCAGATCGTGCTGCTGGCTGCCCGTTCGTGGCCGACCGCGGCGATCGCCCGCCGGCTGGGCATCACCGATGACACGGTGCGCAAGTGGCGCGGCCGGTTCGCCGCCCGCGGGCTGCCCGGGCTGGCCGACCTGCCCCGGACCGGGCGGCCGCGGCGGATCAGCGCGGCCGAGCGGGCCGAGGTGTGCGCGCTGGCCTGCCAGCTTCCCGCCGCCACCGGGGTACCGCTGGCCCGGTGGAGCTGCCCGGAGCTGGCCGCCGAGCTGGCCAGCCGGGGCCTGGTCAGCGCGATCTCGCCCTCCGTGCGCCGGATCCTCGCCGAGCACCCCATCAAGCCCTGGCAGCACCGGTCGTGGATCTTCCCCCGACCCGGACTTCGCCGCCAAGGCCGCCGTCGTCCTCGACCTTTACCAGGGGTACTACCAAGGCCAGCCGCTGCGCCCGGGTGACCGGATCATCTCGACGCCAAGCCCTCCATCCAGGCCCGCGCCCGCCGCCACCCCACCACTCCGCCCGCGCCCGGCCAGCCGATGCGGGTCGAGCACGAATACCGGCGCAAGGGCGCCCTCGCCCTGCTCGCCGCCCTGGACGTGCGCACCGGGGACGGTGTTCGCCTCCTGCCGGAAGACCACCGGGATCGCCCCGTTCACGGCCCTGATGGGCCAGGTCATGAGCCAGCAACCGTACTCCAGCGCCGACCGCGTGTTCGTCATCGTGGACAACGGCTCTGACCACCGGGGAAGCTGCCAGGCGGCTGCGCGACACCTACCCGAACGCCATCATGATCCACACGCCAGTACACGCATCCTGGCTGAACCAAATAGAGATCTTCTTCTCAATCATCCAGAAGAAAGCCGTCTCGCCCAACGACTACGCCAGCCTGGCCGCGCTCGAGCACACCCTGCTCGCCTTCATAGACCGCTACAACAAGACCGCCAAGCCGTTCAACTGGAAGTTCACCGCCGCAGATCTGGCCGAAATGCTCAAGCGGATCAGCGCCCGGGAGGAACCCGGCCAGGAACCAGCCAGCCTGCCAGAGGCCGCCTGATGGACCCCCGACAAACTTCCAGCCCTGCCCACTTAGCTAGCCTGGCCGGCGCCCAGGCGCCCGGCTAGCCGGGCGGGTGCCGCCTGGCAGCGAAGAACCCGGCCACGCGTTCCCTGGGCAGCGCCGGGCTGCGATGGCCGTCCCTGCCGATCATCTCCTCATTGGCGACCAGGGCGTTGGCCACGGCTTCCTCGGTGCCCTGCGCTACGGCGGTGTAGAAGGGATCAAGGAAACCCCAGGGGATAATACGCAGCTGGCCGTAGCCGGTCGCGCCGTCGGCGCCCGGCGTGTCGGCGGCCGGAACAAACGCGCCAGGGTTGCCGGTGGAGAACGCAAGGAACAGGTCGCCGGAGAAATGCGAGCCCGCGGTGCCGGTGCGGGCCAGGCCGAGCGTGACCCGCCGGGCAAACGCCTTGCACTGGCCGGGCAGCAGCGGCGCGTCGGTCGCCACGATCGCGATGACCGAGCCAGCCCCCGGCGGCGCGGCGAAATGCTCGGTCATCGGGTTGTCATCGGAAAGCAGCTCGCCGACCGGCAGGCCGGACAGCGTGAGCTCCGCCCTGACGCCGAAGTTGGCCTGCACGAAGACGCCGACCGTGTAGGTGCTGCCTGCGTGCTCGACAAGCCGGGACGCCGTGCCCGAGCCGCCCTTGAACCCGTAGCAGTTCATCCCGGTCCCCCCGCCGACCGAGCCCTCCTCGACCGGCCCGGACGCGCTCGACTCCAGCGCGCCGGCCGCCGCCTGCCCGGTGACGTGCGGCGAGTTGATGTCGTTGAGGTAGCCGTCCCAGGTCTCCGCCACCACCGGCAGCAGCCAGGCGGCCGCGGCCCGCGGATGGCGCCGGACGGTCCACGCGATGATCGCCGCGTGCACGACGCCGACGGCATGCGTATTAGTGATGGCGACCGGCCCGGCGAACGTGCCCGACTCCTCGATCCAGGACACGCCGGTCATCTCCCCGTTGCCGTTCTGCGAGAAGAAGCCGGCCGTCACCGGGTCGGCGGCCCCGGCCGGACCGCGCGGATGGATGGCCGTCACCCCGGTGCGGACGGACTCGCCCCGGATCAGCGTGGCGTAGCCGACCTCGACACCGGGCACATCGGTGATCGCGTTCCACCGGCCTGGCTGCCCGCGGAACGGCACGCCGAGCGACCGGGCGCGCGGTTTGCCCGCTGGCGTGACGGCATGCGGATCGATCTGACTCGCCGGATCCACGTTCTCGGACCTCCGATCGTGACTACTCAAGGTTATTTGCGCTATCGAATCGGTGATGATGTGACATCGGTCACTGATGCTGAAAAGCGACTTTCATGGCTGTAACTTCGCAGGTGGCGGACGGAGTTTCCGGAGAAATATCTAGTTAACCGGCTCGATTAGTGTGATATAGCTCATAACGTCATTGTCCTGACTTCTGGTGGCGGCACTCGCCGCCTTAGGCAATGTTGGGGGGCTACAGCACCCAGCGTGCGCGATGGTTGCCCCGAGTGACACGTCGCCCTGACCCGCGTCACGTCCGCACGCCGCTGCCTTCGCTCCCCCGCTGGCGACGGCATGTGCCCTGGGTGAAAGCCGAGCGCGATCGAGCGCCCGACCGAAGGCACATCTTGGCCCCCCATTGGACCCCTAACCGAACAGCGACCATATTTACCCTTGCAGTAGCGGGCGTGGCCACCGCCGTGGTGGCAGCCGCATCCGGCGCGCAGGCCGCATTCCCGGCCAGCGCCCAAGCCCAGACAGCCAGGGCAGCCCAGACAGCCAGCACGATCGCGGGCCCCAGGCGGGCCGGCCCGGCCAGGGCGGGAACCCGCAAGACCGCGGTCGGCGTGCTCGACGGCGCCGCCCAGCCGATCACCCTCGCCAGCACGCGTCACCACACGCCGCGGCACATCGCCCGGCGGATGCTGACGCGGAAGGGCTGGTCATCGGACTACCAGTTCCCGTACCTGAACAAGCTGTGGGACCGGGAAAGCGGCTGGAACGTCTACGCAATGAACCCGTACTCCGGCGCCTACGGCATCCCGCAGGCCGTCCCCGGCTCGAAGATGTCCAGCGCCGGCGCCGACTGGCCGGATAGCGCGAGGACCCAGATCCGCTGGGGCCTGCGCTACATCAGGGGCAGGTACAACTCCCCCCGCCAGGCCTGGCTGCACGAGGTCGCCGATGGCTGGTACTGAGAGGCAGGGTCCCTAAGCCGGACCCGCGCGCGGCGCAGCATGGCGCGGCCCGGCGGTCCGCCCCTGCAACGGGCGGACCGCCGGTCCCGCGGGTCCTCATTCCCGAGGCCAGTCAGGAGAGGCGGCGGCGGATCCACCAGACGCAGAACCCGGCCAGGAGGAGGGCAACGGCCAGGAAGATCGCCGTCTCGTGCCACTGGAAGGCCCAGTAGCGACTGGCGGGCTGATAGGTCACCAGCTGCCGGAGGTGAAGCCTGCCGAGCGAGGCGTTGCACGCCCGGATGGATGCCGTCTGGCTTAGGCAAGCCTTGGTAGCCGGGCCGGTGAACGCCTGGCCGGCCGCGTTGATGGTCTGATTGGAGAGGACCCAGGCGCCAGGTATGTGCACGGCCGCGGTCACGGTCATCTGACCGTTGTTGTCGGTGCTTAGCTGGCTGATGTTTGCGGTGTTGAGCGCCGTGGTGACGTGCGCGGGCGTGATGAGGTGGGGGCGGACCCAGTTGGGCATCACGATCTGGACGGCGGCGAAGACGGCCAGGGTGATGGCCATGGCGGGCACGGTGCGGCGAATGACTATCCCGGCGGTGACCCCGAGTGCGAACGCGAACGCGGCGTAGCCGATCGGGGCGACGCCGCTCGCGCCGAACAGCAGCGGCGCAAGCCGGTTGACGCTGCTCGCTCCATTCCGGCTCGCGGCGAGCCCGGTGGCCCGGTCGATGGGGCTCGCCCACCAGGCGATCATGAGGCTGAACAGCCCGACGGCGGCCATCGCGGCCAGGCCGACCAGGGCGAGCTTGACGGCGATCCAGCGGGTGCGGGTGACGCTCTGGTTCCACGCCAGCCGGAACGTGCCGGCCTCCAGCTCCCGGGTGACCAGCGGCGCGCCCCAGAAGACGCCAATGAGGCCGGGCGCGAGGTACAAAACCCCGATGCTGACGAACCACACGACGGCGTCGAGGCCCTTCAGCTCGTTCACGAAGTTGGTGGCGAGCGTCGCACAGTCACCGTGGGCGTGGCAGGCGGGGATTCCGCTGGCGTCATACAGGTAGGCCAGGTGCGGGCCGGTGACCCCGAAGGCGATCGCGATCACCGCCAGGACGGCGAGGGCCGCCCAGGCCTGGGCGCGGAACTGGCGCCAGGTCAGCCAGATCATCTCTGTGCCTCCAGTGCGGGCTTGCGGCCGCGCGAGCCGGCCGCCTGGCTCATGTAGGCAAGGACCAGGTCTTCCATGCCGACCTGCGAGACGGTCCAGGCGGGGTCGTGGATCGGGGCGTCGGTGCGGACCAGCAGGGTGGTCTGCCGGTCGGTGTGGCTGGCGGAGATGACGTGCTGGCTGGCCGGCAAGGTGGCCGGATCCCGGCGCGGCCCGGTGAGCAGGTGATGGGTGGCCAGCAGGTCCTCGACCTCCCCGGCAACCTGCACCCGGCCGGTGGTGAGCACGATCAGGTAGTCGCAGACCCGCTCCAGGTCCGCGACCAGGTGCGAGGACAGCACAACGCTGACCTGCTGCTCGGCGACGGCTTCCATCAGGTCCTGCAGGAACTCGCGGCGGGCCAGCGGGTCGAGGCTGGCGACCGGCTCGTCCAGGATCAGCAGCTCGGGCCTCTTGGCGACGGCCAGGGTCAGGGCGAGCTGGGCGCGCTCGCCGCCGGACAGCTTCCCGGCCCGCTGGCCCGGGTTCAGGTCCAGCGCCTCGATCCGGTCGTGCGCGAGGCGGGCGTCCCAGCCGGGGTTGAGATGGGCGCCCAGGCGGAGGTGGTCGGCGACCGACAGCCCGGCGTAGGTGGGCGCGTCCTGGGCGAGGAAGCCGACCCTGGCCAGCTGTGCCGGGCCGGCCGCGGGCTGGCCGCCGAGGACCTCGATCGTGCCCGAAGTCGGCTGCAAAAGGCCGACGGCCATGTGCAGCAGCGTCGTCTTCCCGGCCCCGTTGGGGCCGACCAGCCCGGCGACATGCCCGGGCGGGATGGACAGCGTGCAGTCCGCCAGCGCCCACAGGCGCCCGTATCGCTTGCCAAGCCCGCGGGCTTCCAGAACGGCGGTCATGCTATGTCCTCTCCAGCGGCGGACCGAAACGTGTCCAGGAACAGGGCCTCGATGCTGTCGTCGTCCAGCCCCGCCCGCCGCGCCCTGGCGAGCCAGCGCCGCAGGTCGCGGCGCAGCGGCCCGTGCGCCGCGAGCGAGGCGTCGGTCAGCGTCGCGGTCACGAACGTCCCGATCCCCGCCCGGGCCGCCGCCAGGCCCTCGTACTCGAGTTCCCGGTAGGCCTTCAGCACCGTGTTCGGGTTGATCGCCAGCCGCCTGACCACGTCCTTGACCGTGGGGAGCTGGTCGCCCTCGCGCAGCAGGCCAAGCCGCAGCGCCTGGCGGACCTGCTGGATCAGCTGCAGGTACGGCGCCACGCCCGAGCGGCTGTCCAGGTAGAACTCGATCACCCTTACCTCGATTCATCTAGGTATCTAGTACATTAGCAGCCCATCGAGCCGATATGTCGAGCAACTGTCCCCCGTGCCACTGGCGGTGGCCGGCGATCATGGGCGCGCTTGTACTGTGTGAGGCCGGGTGCCCGTTCCCGCCGAAGGAGCCAGCCAGATGGCCGCGCCCTACCCGCCGATCGAGCCGTACGACCACGGGATGCTGGACACCGGCGACGGCCGCCTCGACCTCGGCTCCCCGCTCGACACGGCCTGGGAACTCGCCCGTGCCTGGCCCGGCGCACAGCTCGTCGTCATCGGCGACTCCGGGCACAAGGGCAGCGCGTCGATGCACTCCGAGGTCTACGCCGCGCTCGACCGCTTCGCCCGGCAGTGACCCATTCCCCTCCCGTGCCCGGGTCCGCCCCCGGCCCACCGGTTGACGCGGGGCTGTGCGGGGCAATCATGGACGAGTAGGGCACAGTGCGTGGAACAGGCCCGGGCCAGCTCGTGTTGATCAGCACGTCACGTTGATCCGCACAGCGCTATCCGTGCGGAACGCCAGGCACAAGCACGAAGGGGCTAGCCATGGTTGACAGTCAGCGCGCAGAGGGCACCGCCGCGTCCGGCACAGCCGAACTGCATCCGCTGCAGATCGAGGCGAACGGGATCAACGTGATCCAGGAAGCGGAGCGCAAGGGGCACCCGCGCGACCTGTTCTGGCCGTGGTTCGCCGCGAACGTCTCGGTGCTCGGCCTGAGCTACGGCGCGTTCGTGCTTGGCTTCGGCATCTCGTTCTGGCAGGCCGTCATCGTCGGGCTGATCGGCATTGTCGTCTCGTTCCTGCTGTGCGGGTTCATCGCGGTAGCCGGCAAGCGGGGGTCGGCGCCCACGATGGTGCTCGGCCGGGCCGCGTTCGGGGTGCGCGGCAACAAGCTGCCGTCGGTGATCTCGTGGCTGCTCACCGTCGGCTGGGAGACCGTGCTGATCATCCTCGCGACGCTGGCCACCGCCACGGTGTTCACCCGCCTCGGCGTAGGCGGCGGCACCGGGACTGAGATCATCGCGCTGATCGTGGTGGCCGCTCTCACCGTCGTCGGCGGTGTCATGGGCTTCGACCTGATCATGCGGATGCAGTCCGTGATCACGGTCATCACCGGCGTCCTTACCGTGGTATTCATCGCGCTGGTGGCCGACAAGATCCACTGGCACACGGTGTCGGCCATCCCGGGCGGCTCGGCGCAGAAGCTCATCGGGGCCCTGGTGTTCGTGATGACCGGCTTCGGGCTCGGCTGGGTCAACGTCGCGGCGGACTACTCGCGCTACCTGCCGCGACGGTCATCGGGCCGGGGCGTGATCGGCTGGACCACGTTCGGGTCGTCGGTGGCGCCGATCGTCCTGATCATCTTCGGGCTGCTGCTGGCCGGCTCCTCGGCCAAGCTGAGCGCCGCCATCGGGGCCAACCCGATCGGGGCGCTGACCACCCTGCTGCCGACCTGGTTCCTTGTCCCGTTCGCGATCGTCGCCGTGCTTGGCCTGGTCGGCGGATCGGTGCTGGACATCTACTCCTCCGGCCTGGCGCTGCTGACGCTGGGCCTGCGGGTACCGCGGTACTTCGCCGCCCTCATCGACGGCACCGTCATGATCGGCGGAACGATCTACGTCGTGTTCTTCGCCAGCAACTTCGTGGGCCAGTTCGAGGGGTTCCTGATCACGCTCGGGGTGCCGATCGCCGCCTGGTGCGGCGTCATGCTCGCCGACATTATGTTGCGCCGGCGTGACTACGCCGAGCCTGACCTGTTCAGCCCGGCCGGCCGGTACGGCGACGTCCGGTGGCTCCCGGTCGGGGTGGTGCTCGTCAGCACCGCAATCGGCTGGGGCCTCGTCACTAACACGCTGGCCAGCTGGCTGACCTGGCAGGGGTATCTGCTCGGCCCGTTCGGCCTGGGCGGCAAGACCGGCGCCTGGGCGTTCGCCAACCTTGGCGTGCTTGTCGCACTGGCGATCGGCTTCGTGGTGACCGTGATCTTCAGCCCGTCGGTGGTGCGCGCGCAGGAAGCGGCGCCCGCGCTGGCGACGACTACGGCATGACCAGGCGCCCGGGAGTGGCCAGGCTGCCCGGAGTGACCGGGTGACTGGCATGATCAGACCGGCGCCATGATGCAGCCGGCCGTGTCGCCGCCCGGCAGGGACGAGCCCGCACCGCCGTGGCTGGCGGTCATCGACATGCAGCGCGTCTTCGGCGAGCCGGCCAGCGACTGGTTCACCCCGCGGTTCGCCGAGATCGTCGGTCCCGTCCAGCAGCTGGCCGACGCGTTCCGGCCGCGGGTGACCTTCACCAGGTTCGTCGCGCCGGAGGTCCCGAAGGGGGCATGGCGGAAGTACTACGACCAGTGGCCGTTCGCGCTGCAGCCGCCGGACGCGCGGATCTATGAGCTCGCGGACGAGTTCGCCGGCCAGCCCGGCCCGACGCTGGACGCCACGACGTTCAGCAAGTGGGGGCCGGAACTGGCCGCCCTGGTCGGCGGCGGCGTGCGCGGCGGCCGCCCGGGTGGCGGCGACCCCGGCCAGCTGGTCCTGGCCGGCGTGTCGACCGACTGCTGCGTGCTGTCCACGGCCGTGGCCGCCGCGGACGCCGGCGTCGAGGTCCTTGTCGTCGCCGACGCCTGCGCCGGCCTCAACGACGAGAGCCACCGCCAGGCGCTGGACATCCTGCGCCTCTACGCCCCGCTGGTCCAGGTCGTCAGCCTGGCCGACGTCCTGGGGGAGTGACGGACGCTGCGTCGCGCGCGGCCGGCGTGCTGTACGGGCTGGCGATCGGCGACGCGCTCGGCATGCCCACCGAGTCACTGCCCAGGGCCCAGATCGTGGCCAGCTACGGCCCGCTGCTGCGGGGCTTCGAGCCTGCCCGGCCCGGCCATCCGCTCGCGGCCGGGATGCCGGCCGGCGCGGTGACCGACGATACAGAGCAGGCCGTGCTGCTCGCCAGGCTGATCATCGAACGCGATGGCCGGGTCGACGCCACCGAGTTCGCCAGGCGGCTGCTCGCCTGGGAGGAGTCGATGCGCGCCCGCGGCTCGCTTGACCTGCTCGGCCCGTCCACGAGGGCGGCGATTGGCGCGTTGCTCGGCGGCGCGAACATCGATCAGGCGGGCAGGTCCGGCGTCACCAACGGCGCCGCGATGCGGATCGCGCCGGTCGGTGTCGCCGCGCCTGCCGCAGACCTTGACGGCCTGGTCGACCGAGTCGTAGAGGCCAGCCGCGCAACCCACAACACCAGCGTCGCGCTGGCTGGCGCCGCCGCCGTCGCGGCCGCGGTCAGCGCAGGGATCGACGGGGCCGCCGTCCCGGACGCTAGCAGACTCGGGGTCGCTGCCGCGCAACGCGCCGTGCGACGCGGGCGCTGGGTGGCCGCCGCGGACGTCGCGGCCCGGATCACCTGGGCGACCGGGCTGGCGACGGAACTGGCGAGGCGGCCAGGCGAGCTGGACGCCTGTGCCGTCATCGACACGGTGTACACGCTGGTCGGCACCAGCCTGGCGACCCAGGAATCGGTCCCTGCGGCGTTCGCCGTGCTGGCCGCCAGCCCCGATGATCCGTGGCTGGCCTGCCGGATCGCCGCCTCGCTTGGTGGTGACTGCGACACCATCGCGGCGATGGCCGGCGCGATCGGCGGCGCGTGCCACGGCCTGGCCGGCTTCCCTGAAGGCGCGCGGGCCACCATCGCCGAGGTGAATGACCTGCACCTCGATCGGCTCGCCGCGG
Source organism: Streptosporangiaceae bacterium (assembly GCA_035299845.1). Lineage (GTDB taxonomy): Bacteria > Actinomycetota > Actinomycetes > Streptosporangiales > Streptosporangiaceae > Palsa-506. The sequence goes on along the minus strand of DATGVY010000746.1, from coordinate 598 downwards.
ACCTGCTCGCCGTGCGGCATGCCGCCGATGCCACCGGTCGGCGGCCGGCCTCATGAGCTGTCGCTTCGACCGGCTGCTGCACCTGGGCAACGTGGTCATCGACGTCGTGCTCGACGTGCCCGCGCTGCCCGAGCGCGGCGGCGACGTGCTGGCTACCGGCGCCGGCATGACCCCGGGCGGCGGCTTCAACGTGATGGCGGCCGCTGCGCGGCAGGGCCTGCGCGTCGCCTACGCGGGCGCGTACGGCAGCGGGCCGTTCGCCGCGCTGGCCCGCACCGCGCTGGCCGACGCGGGCATCGAGGTACTGCAGCCGCCGAAGGCGGGCATTGACACCGGTTTCGTGGTCAGCATCGTCGATGCCGGCGGCGAGCGGACGTTCGTCACCAGCGCCGGCGCCGAGGCCACCGTGACGGCCGGCGATCTGGCCGGGATCAGCGCGGCGCCGGGCGATGCCGTCTACCTGTCCGGATACAGCCTGCTGCACCCCGGCAACCAGGCTGCCCTGCTGGACTGGCTCGGGCGGCTCGACGACGGGAACATGGTGTTCGCCGACCCGGGCCCGCTCGGGCACCTGATCCCGGCTGCGGTGATCGGGCCG
>DATGVY010000745.1:0-8077 GCA_035299845.1 Streptosporangiaceae bacterium | reverse complement strand
TAGCACTGGGGGCTAGCACTGGGGGCTAGCACTGGGGGCTAGCACTGGGGGCTAGCACTGGGGGCCAGCACTGGGGGCTAGCACTGGGGGCTAGCACTGGGGGCTAGCCGGAAGTTCCCCTCCGGATGCACTGATATCCGTGTTCACCAGGGGAAACGTGGTGCACCATGACTACACCTAGACATGTAGATTCGCCGCCTGAAGCTCTATGACCTGGGCAAATATGACGGGCCCTGTAGGCCTGGGGGGAACCTCGGGCTAGCACTGGGGGCTGGCACGGCACGGCAGCTTGCGCATCCACGGCGGCAGCGGGTGCGCGGCGCGTAGCCAGCCCGCTGCCAATCTGGCCCGCATGGGAACGCAGAGCCTGGTCAGTGCCGCCATTGTGATCGGCCCGGCCAGCCGGCCTGCTTGCCGCCGCTGCCATTTCGCGGCGCATTGCATAGTACGGCGTCCGCCGGGTACCCGTCCTATGCCAGTCTTAATCCTCCACTATCGAAGGATGTGGCTCTAGATGGCTGGAATAACGCGGATTCCGCGGACCCGTGGCGCCGCGAGCGGGCTGCTGCTGATCCTGCTTGGCGCGTGGGGGGGCCTGGTTCCCTTCGTCGGCCCGTACTTTCACTTTGCCTATACGCCCGACAGGGCATGGGCCTACACGACCGGCAGGCTATGGCTGGAGATCCTGCCCGGCGTCGCGGTGGCGCTGGGCGGGTTCATCGTGCTGGCGAGCGCGCGCCGGCCACTGGCGATGTTCGGCGCGTTCGTCGCGGCGCTTGGTGGTGCCTGGTTCGTGGTCGGCAACCTGGTGAGCGCGCTGTGGAACGGCGGGACCCCGGAGGCTGGAGTGCCTGTCGGCGGCACGATGGCCCGGCTGACGCTCGAGGAACTCGGCTTCTTCCTCGGCCTGGGGGTTGTGATCGTCTTCTTTTCGGCGGTTGCCCTCGGCCGGCTCGCTGTGGTCGGCGTCAAGGACGCGGCGCTGGCCGAGCGAGCCGAAAGCCTGGCGACGGCCGACACCTACACCGCCGCCGGGTCGTCAGCGGGCCAGTCCGATTCGTTGCCGCAGGAGGATGAGAAGTTCCGGTCGGCCGCCGGCAGCTTCACCGGTGCGCATGGCGAGTCCCCGACGGTCAGCGGCCGGTTCCCGTCGGCGGAGAGCCGCTACCCGGCCGGGCAGGACCCGTTCCCGCCGGGCCCTGGCAGCGGCACGACTGGCCAGGCGTAGCGGCGATCAGGCGATCCTGCGCGCGCCGGGACCGGGCACCGGCGTCACGTCGCGCGCGGACGCCAGCCGGTGCCCGTCCGCGCAGCGCAGCTGGAGCTGCACGGCAGCGCCGCAATCGCGGTGCTCCAGCTCGACAAGCGGGCCGTCCCGGCTGGCCGCGTACTTGCTGCCCCACTCCAGCAGGGCGACGAGCAGGGGAAACAGGTCCATGCCCTGCTCCGTCAGGCGGTACTCGCTGCGGCTGCGCTGGCCAGGCTCGCGGTACGGTACCTTGCGCAGCAGCCCATGATCCACCAGCCGGCTGAGCCTGTTGCTGAGGATCTGCCGTGGCATCCCGGTGCGGTGCTGCATGTCCTCGAACCTGCGGACCCGGTTGAATGCCTCGCGCAGGACCAGGAAGGTCCATTTCTCGCCGACCAGCCGCAGTGCTGCCTCGATCGTGCAGTTCCGCGTGTCGTAATCGAGCACCCAGGCCTCGCTCATGCTCCGGAATCCTAAGTCTAGTTGACAGACTTAGCAAGATGCCAGAGGCTGGGTTCGTGGCCCGAACCCAGGTGCAAAGCGCGGCGTGCCGCCCGAGCGGTGGCATCGAGATCCGGCAGGCCGGGCGCGCCGACGCCGAGGCGATCAGGTCCTTCATCACCGGGCTCTCGCCGCGGACCCAGTACCGGAGGTTCTTCGCCGGCGTGTCACCGCCGAGTTCCGCCCTGTTGCGCGGCCTGTGCGGTACCGGCAACGGCGCCGACATCATCGTCGCGGCGTGCGATGGCGCTGGGTATGGCGGCCTGATCGTGGGGCATGCCATGGCTGCCGACGGCACGGCCGCCGACGGCACGCCGGCCGTCGAGGTCGGCCTGGTGGTGGCGGATGGCAGCCAGCGGCGCGGCATCGGGTCGGCCCTGATGCGGGTACTGCTCGCCCGGGCCGTCGCGCGCGGCGCCAGGGCCGTCGTGATGGACGTGCAGCCAGGGAATGCGGACGTGCTGGCGATGATTGGCCGGCACTGGCCGGGCGCGCGCCGGGAGTCCACGGCTGACTCGGTTCTGATCCGCGCGCGGCTGACCGGGCCTGCGCTGGCTCCCGCGCCCGCACCTGGCCCGGGGAGCCGGGCACTCCCGGGGAGCTGGGAACGCCCGAGGGAGCTGCCTCATCTTCCGGCCGTGACGGCGGCAGCCGGTCAGCCCTCGTAGAGCGAGTCGATCACGTCGGCGTACTTGGCGTGCACGATGCGGCGCTTGAGCTTGAGGGTGGGAGTCAGCTCCTCGCTCTCCGCCGTCCACTCCACCGGCAGCAGCCGCCATGCCTTCACCTGCTGCACGCGGGCAAGCCGGGCATTTGCCGCCCGCACGGCCTCGCCGGCAGCGGCCAGCACCGCCGGGTCGCCGGCCAGCGCGGCCAGGGATCCAGCCTCGATCCCGCGCGCTCTCGCCCACGCGGGAGCCACGTCACCGTCCAGGGTGAGCAGCGCCACGACGTACGGGCGCCGGTCGCCGAAGGCGAGCGCCTGGCCGATCAGCGGGTGCGCGACGAGCAGGTTCTCGATAGCTGCCGGGGAGATGTTCTCGCCGCCGGACGTGATGATCAGCTCCTTCTTGCGGTCCACCACGGACAGGAAGCCGTCGGAGTCCAGCGACCCGATGTCGCCGGTGTGCAGCCAGCCGTCGGAGTCGATCAGGTCGGCCGTCTTTTCCGGCAGGTTGAGATAGCCGGGCGAGTTAAGCGGGCCGCGCACCAGGATCTCGCCGTCGTCGGCGATGCTGACCTCCATGCCCGGCACCGCCTGCCCGACCGTGCCCAGCTTGAAGGCAGCCAGCGTATTGGTGGTGAACGCGCCGGTTGTCTCGGTCATCCCGTACACGTCAAGGATCCGCATGCCGAGCCCGGCGAAGAACGCTGCCACCTCAGCCGGCAGCGGCGCGGCCGCGCTGACCACGACCTCCGCGTCGCCCAGGCCGAGCAGTGAGCGGATCGGCCGCAGCACGGTCTCCTCCGCCCTGGCGAACTCCGCGGCAAGCTCGTCCGGCGTGCTCTGGCCGTACTGGCAGCTCTGCACATACCGCAGGCCGGTATCCATCGCCGCCGCCACGGCCGCCCGGTTGCCCTCGTCCTGCTCGGCGGCGAGCAGCGCCTGGATCCCGGCCTGGATCTTCTCCCACACCCGCGGCACGCCGAAGAACGCCGTCGGCTTCACCTCGCCGATGCTGGCGACGAGCTCGGTTGCCGCGTTGTGGCAGAAGTAGGTATGCCCCGCGTTGTAGACCGCCAGGTAGAGGGTGAACATCCGCTCGGCGATGTGCGCGAGCGGCAGGTAGGACACCCACCGGACATGCGGCCGGGCGTTGCCGGAGTCGGTCGCGGTGACCAGCTCGTACAGGATGCTGGCGTGGGTGATGATGACGCCCTTGGGGTTGCCGGTGGTGCCCGAGGTGTAGAGCAGGGTGGCCGGGTCCGACGGGTGGATGCGCGCGACCCGGCCGGCCACCTCCTCCGGCGCCGCGGCCAGCCGGTCGGCGCCCATGGCGGCAAAGTCCGCCCAGCTCAGGTAGAGATCGCCGGCCGGGCAGGCGGCGGCATCGCGCACGATGATCTTCCGCAACCCGGGCAGGCTGGCGAGCACCGGCTGCCACCTGGCCAGCTCGGAAGCGCCATCGAGCACGGCGATCCGCGCGTCGCAGTCGGCCGCCATGTAGCCGATCTGGTCGGCCGCGAGGGTGGCGTAGAAGGTCACCGGCACTCCCCCGGCGTGCACGGCGCCGAAATCGGCAAGCACGTGCTCGACCCGGTTCGGCATCATCAGTGTCACCCGCTCGCCGGGCTGCAGGCCGAGTGCGGTGAACCCGGCGGCGACCTGCAGGGCCAGCTCCCGGGTCTGCAGCCAGCTGATGGTCTGCCAGGGGCCGCCATCCCGGTCGGAGTACGCGGGCAGGTCGCCCCAGTTCTGCGCGGTGGCCAGGAGCAGATCGCAGAGCGTCCGGCCCCTGGCGGCGTCCTCGAGCGCCGCCCGCTGCCGCAGGACCTCTTCCGTCACCGTGCACCTCCGCCAGATCCGCCAGAAGGGAAAACTACTGCCGTAACGCATGTGACCATGCCATCGGCGCTGCCGCAAGACGGACGTTCCCTGCAGTTCCCGCATGACCCGGTCAAGGCGGCAGCGCCGTCCATGTTCGGCCGCGACCCTGGCGGCGAGCCGGCCGGGGATCGCAAGGATTGCGCAGGTCGATCGCGGCGTGGATCGCCTCGCCGGCAGCAGCGGACCGGCCGCGAGCGTGGGTGGCCCGCACAAGTCGAAGGCGGCTGACGTGCGGGTGCGGAAACATCATGGGGGTCATTTCCTGGGCGAGGTTGTCCGGGGGCTACCTGATCCGGCGGCCCATCTCGGCTGTCGCGTAACCGCCTAGTTCCTCGACCTCGGCCCGGAACGCCTCGGAGTTCAGCAGCTCCCACAGCGGGGCAAGCAGCGGGCTGTCCAGGGCGCCGGCGGCGACCACGAGATCGTACGGCTCGCGGGTGACCGGCACGAAGTCAAGATGGAAGGCGCGCGCGGCCGCCATGATCCCCAGGCCCGCGTCGGCGCGCCCCGCGGTCACCGCCGCCGCCACGGCGAGGTGAGTGTGCTCCTCGCGCGCGTAGCCGTCGATGGCATCGGCGCTGATCCCCTGCAGGCGCAGCTGGTGGTCGAGGAGCACGCGGGTGCCGGCGCCCCGCTGGCGGTTGACGTAGCGGACGCCGGCCCGGGTCAGGTCGCGGATCTGAGTCAGGCCAAGCGGGTTGCCAGGCGGGACGATCAGTCCCTGGTCGCGGTGCGCGAGCCGGACGACCGCGACCGGCGCGTCGCCGAGTACGCGGTCGAGGTAGGGCAGCGTGTACTCGCCAGTGGCCGGGTCCAGCAGGTGGGACCCGGCGAGATGACACAGCCCGTCGCGTAGCGCCACCAGGCCGCCGAGGGAGCCGACATTCGATGAGGCCAGGGTCGCCAGCGGGTCGGCGGCGCGCAGATGGGAGGCAGCGAGGTCAAGGATGAGGTCATGCGAGCCGATGGCGACGATGGTGTGCTCCACCTCGTCGATGCTGCGCAGCAGCTCGACGTCGACCTCGTCGCCGGGGTGGTGGCCTTCCAGCCCGGCCGGCACGACGAGTAGCCCGTCGGCGCGGACCAGCGAGCTGAGCAGGCCGGCGCCACGGGGCAGCGGGGTGGCGACCATCCGGCCGCCGACAACCCCCAGCCGGACGCGCACCCAGTCGTCCATGCCGAGCGGGGATGCGAGCTTGCGCGCGAGCCGCGCGCTGGTCCTCGGCCGCCGCAGGGGTGTGGCTCCTTGCATCTCGGCCAGCACCGGCGCGGCGAAGATGTCAAAGGTCAGGGCGGCGGACACCGGATAGCCGGGGGCGCCGAGAACGGCCGTGCCGTCGATCACGCCCAGCACCACCGGGTGGCCGGGGCGGACCGCGACGCCGTGCACCGCCAGCGTCCCGAGTTCCGCCACGACCCGGGCGGTGTAGTCGTCGCGGCCGGCGCTGGAGCCGGCCACGATGATCAGCAGATCGCAGTCGGCCACGGCGGCGCGGACGGCCTTGGCCAGGCCGTCCGGGTCGTCGGGCTCGATCGGCAGGCAGCGCACTTCGCAGTCGGCCTCGCGCGCCTGGATGGCCAGCATGAGCGAGTTGGTATCGAGGATCTCTCCTGGCCCGGTCTCGGTGCCGATGGGCCGCACCTCATCGCCGGTGGGCAGCACGCTGACCCGCGGGCGGCGCCTGACGAGGAGCTCGGTGGCTCCGGCGGCCGCGGCCGCGGCGATGTCGACCGCGCGCAGCCGGTGGCCCTCGGGCAGCAGCAGCTCGGCCGTGCTCACGTCCTCGCCGATCGACCGCACGTGCTGGTAGGGCGGGACGGCCGCGCGCAGCTCCGCATCGGCGCCCGCGTAATGCACGTCCTCACGCATGACGACAGCGTCGCGCCCGTCCGGCATCGGGTCGCCGGTGTCGACCACGACGTAGCTGCCCGGCGGCAGGTATACCGGCGTCGTCTGGCCGGCGCCGATGGTGTCGGCGGCGAGTACGGCGATCCCGTCCATGCCGGCGGCGTCGAACGGCGGTGAGGAACGGGCCGCCCATACCGGCTCGGCGGTGACCCGGCCCGCGGCATCCGCGAGGCTGACGCGCACGGCGGCCAGCCTGGCCGGGCACCCCGCAGCCGTGCGGGCGCTGCGCCAGGCGTCCAGGGCGCGGGCAGCGGGAACGTCGCGAATGAACGGGCTGTCTGTCATGACCTTGGTCAACGGTACAGCGTGACCTCGACCTCGGTGCCGGAGTCCAGGCCCGTTGCCTCCTCGGGAATCGTCACGTACCCGTCGGCGGCGGTGAGGATGGACAGCAGCGCCGACAGCCCGAAGACCGGGGCCGCGATCCCGTCGCGCACCCGGACCTGGACCACGTCCAGGCGGCCGGCGGCTGATGCCAGGTCACGCTGCAGCAGTGCGCGCACGACCGGCTCGGCCGGCGGCCTGGTGCAGCCGCCGGCGCGCCGCACCAGCGGCACCCCGATCAGGCGGAAGACGACAAGCGCGGACCGGGGATTGCCGGGCAGGCCGATGACGGGCACGCCCGCGCACTCGGCCAGCAGCGTGGGCTTGCCTGGCTTGATCGCGAGGCCGTGGCACCAGATGCCAGGCTCGCCGAGCCGGCCCACGGCCGCCGCGGTCTCGTCACGGGCGCCGACCGAGGAGCCGGCCGAGATCACGATGACGTCGCTGCCGGTGAGCGCGGCGCGCAGGGCCGCATCCAGCGCAGCCGGATCGTCGGGCACGATGCCGCCCTGGACCGGCTCGCCCCCTGACTCGCTGACCAGCGCGGCGAGCGCGACCGCGGACGCGTCGCGCACCTGGCCCGGGCGCAGCGCCGCGGTGCCGGGCGGCACCACCTCGTCGCCGGTGGAGAAGATCGTCACCCGCGGGCGGGCATGCACCGGCACGCTCGTGACGCCGGCTGAGGCCAGCATGCCGAGGTCCTGCGCGCGCAGCGGCCGGCCAGCGGGCACGAGCTCGGCCCCGGCGGCAGCATCCTCGTCGGCCCGCACGACACCCTCGCCCGGCGCCACCGGCCGGACGACCTCGATGGTGCCCGGCATCGCCTGCTGGGTGTACTCCACCATGACGACGGCGTCTGCGCCGGGGGGCAGCACGCCGCCGGTGGGCATGCTGACCACCGTCCCCGGGCCGACCGCGACATCGGGCGCGGAGCCCATCCGCACCGCGCCTGCGACATCGAGATAGCCGGGCAGCCCGTCCGACACCCCGTAGGTGTCAGCCGCCCGTACCGCGTAGCCGTCCACGGTCGAGCGTGCGAATCCCGGCAGCGCGTGCGGCGCAGTGACCGGCGCGGCGGGAATCCGGCCCGCGGCCTCGCCCAGCGGGACGGTCTCGGCGGGCGTGCGTCTCCCCGGCCGGAACCCGCTGAGCGCCTCGGCGACGCTGCGCGTGGTAAAGAACTCCCGGCCGCGCGGTCCGCGCGTGTCAGGCCTCGTCGCCGTTCTCCTGCCTGGCCACCCGCCCGCCACCCGGCTGCTGCGGCTGGCCGCTCCCCGGCTGCCGCGACCGGTCGCTGTTTGCCTGCTCAGGGGCGTGGCGCGCTGCTGTCACCCCGCGTGGCAGCCCGAGCACGCTCACCACCGGGCCGAGCGCCACCTGCCCGAGTCCGCAGATCGAGGTCTTCCGCATGGTCTCTTCCAGCTGGCGGATTCGCCCGTCCACCTCGGCCGGCCCGCCGCCGCCCGCGAGCACGCCGGTGAGTATCCGGTGCGCCTTGGTGGATCCGACCCGGCAGGGAACGCACTTGCCGCACGACTCGTTGCGG
>DATGVY010000744.1:0-9436 GCA_035299845.1 Streptosporangiaceae bacterium | reverse complement strand
CCGAGGCCATCGAGAGGGGCACGGCGGAATTCGGGCAGGCCGTGGCAACGGCCGGGCTCCCGGCCTGGCCCATCGTGCGCACCGAGGCCATGAGCGAGGACGAGGACTCCGGCGGGGACGAGGACTCCGGCGGGGACCAGGACTCCGGCGGGGACGGATGATCCGGCTCGGCTCGCTGGCCGGGTATCCGTTCGAGGGCCCGCGGTTGCTCGGCGGCTGGACTCCGCCGCCGACGGCGGCCGTCTACGCGATCGCGTACAAGCCGGACCCGGGCACCAGGCCCGACCGGTACGCCGTCATCTACGTGGGCCAATGCGACGACCTGTCCGCTGAGCGCTTTCCCTTTCAGCACCCGCGTGCGCACTGCTGGATCCGGCGGGCCGGGTCACGGTGGCAGGTGTACATCTGCACCTACGAGGTGCCGGGCGGCGGCCGGCCGCACCGTGAGCAGATTGCCCGCGAGCTCATGGCGATCTACCAGCCGCGCTGCAACCCCCAGCAGTACGACCAGTCGTGGAAGGACGAATGGATCGGCGAGTACACCGCGCCCACCACCGGCCCGGTCGCCCGCCGCCGACCGGACGGCTCGGTGCCGGGCTGACATCGCGTGCCGGGCTGACATCGCGTGCCAGGCAGGCTAGCGCCGTGGCTGCCCCGCCGAGGCTGCGCCGCCCCCCGTGACCGGCGCTGCGCCGAGAATGCTCCTCACCGGCGGTAGGCGAAGCCGACGGCGTCATGCAGGCGCGACCGGCGGCGGCCCGAGGCCGGCCGCGCGGGCTCCGGCTCGGCAGGCTGCTCGGGCCGCGGGGTGACGTCGGTCACGATCTCCTCGGCCATCCCGTACAGCAGCGGCAGCGCCCCGGCCACTACTGCGCCGGTCTCGTTGATGTGCGTCACGCCGGGCCCGATGAGCTTGGCATGGTCGACGATGGTCCGGACGATCTGGCCGCACTCCTCGAGATTCCCGGCGATCCGGGTGAGCAGGGTCCCCACCCAGAACAGGTAGAACGCGAGCCCCGCGATGAGCAAAACGACGTCGACGACGGTCAGGACGACGAGTGTGGTCATGTCAAGACTTCACCTTTCCGAGCACGCGGCCGAGGAACAGGTGGTGCTGGAGGCCTTCAGCCAGGACCGCCTCCATGCCGTCGGCGACCTGCGGGATGAGCGAGGTGTCCGCGGTGTTCGCCGCCGCGGCCTTCAGCGTGTCCCGCACTTCGACGACGCGGCGGTCAATGATCTTCACGAGCCAGATGAGCAGGCTCAGCAGGGCCGCGACGGCGAGCACCACGACAAAGCCGACGATGATCGCGCTCACCCACAGGGTGTGCTCAGTTGAGGACATAGCCAGCGTGTGCATCGTTATCCCCCCAGCCTGGCGCGGCCGCGCTGCAGCCCGCCGATGATGATCGTGGCGTGCTCGATCGTCGTGCGCAGCGCCGCGAGCGGCGCCGTGTTGTGCACTGCCTCGGTCAGCGCATGGTTGATCTTCGGTGCCTCCTGGCCGATCGAGCGGGCCAGCAGCAGGATCGGCACCACCAAGGCGACAACAACAAGCACAACAACGATGCCGATCGTGTAGCCCACGACCCAGCCGGTGGTGCTGGTGGTATTCGCAGCGGCCAGAACATGTCCGGTCACGGTTCCTCCTTTGGCAGTTCAGACCGTTTCGCAGAAGTCCCTGACCGGTTTCAGGTTTGCGTTGACCGAGGTAAGCCGGTCCGGAACCGTGCTGGTCAGCTGGGCGACGGCCTGAACTCCGCCGGTCGTCGAGACGAGCGTCGCGCGTATCGCCCTGAGATGGAAGATGACCCGCAACAGGCCCACAGCGGTAATGGCGATAATCAGCGCGGCGATGATCAGTGTCACCCAGGCGGCTGCCGGCATGACGGTTCTCCTTTCTTGCTCAGCCGAGAAGCTTCGCGACGGAACCCGCGTACCTGACTGCGCCGACAGCAACTTCCCTGACGGTGCTGTCGGTCGTGGCCAGCGCTTCAGGGACGCCGTCGAGTTCCCCGGCGAGGGCGACCCCGCCGCTGAGTATCTCGTCGGTGGCTGCCCTGATTCGCTCCAGCACGGCGAGCACGCGGTTCAGCAAGAAGATGACGACGGGCAGTATCACGAGCAACAGGATGGCGTTGCCGATCCACCACAAGACCATGGCTCGTTCTCCTTAGCTCGCGGCGTGGTAAGGCACGAAGAAGCGACGGAAGACCCGGCTCAGCGCCATCAGCGCGGCCCGCAGGCCGAGGGTGAAGCCCTTCGCCGGCGTGGCGGCGGCGGCCGCGAGCTGCTCTGGTGACTCGCCGCGCTCGATCCGCTCGATCCGGTCCTGCATATTGGCGGAGAAGTCACGCATCAGCACGGACGTGACATCGGCGATCATGCCGCGTCCGTATTGCGCTGCCGCACCGGACAGCTGCAGATCCTGGATCACGCCGACCTTGGTGCCGCGGCCAGCACGCACCAGCGTCGCCGTGATGACCATGCTGGCCTGGCCCCGTCCCTTCTCCTCGGCGCCGGCCGCATGCACGACCACGCGCTTGCCTGCCTCATTGCGCTCGGTGATATCGGCAGTGCCGGCGAACTGCAGCCTGACCGGGCCCATCCGGACCGCGACCCGGCCCTTGTACTTCTCGCCACCGAGGTCGTCGGTCAGCTCGGCACCGGGCAGGCAGGCCGCCACCTGAGGGATGTTCTCGAAGAACTGCCACACCTTCTCGACCGGCTCAGCGACCTCGAACTCGTTCTTGATCAGCATCGGGTCTCTCTTCTCACGTAAGCAGCGGGATCTTCCCCGAACGCCCGGCGGCAGCTGGCGCAGCAGAAGTAGTAGGTGACACTGTCGTGTTCGCGGGGGTGGCTGGACGCGCTGGCCGGCACGGACATCCCGCAGACCGGGTCAACGGCATCCGCCAGCGCAGCAGGCTCGGCGGACCCGGCCTGCCCGGCGGACCCGCCCGACAGTGCTCCGGAGGCACGCAGCTGGACAAGCTCGGCCAGCACGGCGACCGCGATCTCCCGGTGCGACGTGTGCCCAAGGTCGAGGCCAGCCGGCACCCGGACCCGGTCGAGCTGCTCCCTGGGCACGCCCCGGTCGGCGAGATAGCCGAGCACCGCCGCGCCGCGCCGATGCGATCCAATCAGACCCAGGTAAACGGGCCGAGCGGCGACAGCCTGCTCAACCGCCTCCTCGTCGCCGTGGCCCTGTGTCGCGACCACCACCAGGGAGCGCTCATCCGCGTTCGCAGCGGAGAAATCGGCGCCGTCAATCAGCCGCGCGTCCCAGCCGAGCGCGCCGGCTAGCTCGGTGAGCGTGCTGGCCATCGGCGAGCGGCCGACGACGACCAGGTGCGGCACCGGAAGGACAGGCTCGATGTAGACCTCAAGCGCGCCCTCGCTCTGGCAGGAGATGGGAACGAGGGTCATCCCGTCCGGCACCGCCGGGCCCAACTGCCCAGTGCTGCCGAACTGCCCAGTGCTGCCGGATTGCCCGGGGCTGCCGAACTGCCCAGTGCTGCCGAACTGCCCAGTGCCGCCGAACTGCTTGAGGCTGCCAAACTGCTCGGGCGAGCCGAGCAGCAGCAGGCGGGGCACGCCCGCGGCGATGGCAGCCGCTGCCTCGCGCATCACCACCGGCTCCGCGCAGGCGCCGCCGATCCAGCCGTGCAGTTCCCCCGTCGCAGTGATGATCGCGCGGGAGCCCTGCTGGCCCGACGACGGGCCCTGCCGCCAGACCACGGTCGCGAGCGCGAACGCCTGGCCGCGCCGCCTCAGCTCGCCGGCCTGCTCCAGCACACCCCAGCCGTCCATGGAAGACTTCCTGTCAGTCGTCGTCAGTCGTCGTCCGTGCGCACCGGCGGCTCGCCGGAAACGTCGCGGCGGTAGGTGATGGCCTCCCACACCCGGTCCGGCAGCAGCGGCATGTCGATATTGCGGACCCCGGTTCCGCTGAGCGCGTCAAGCACCGCGTTCACGAAGGCCGCCGGTCCGCCGACCGCCGCGCACTCGCCGATTCCCTTGGCGCCGATCGGGTGGTGCGGGCAGGGCGTGACCACCTCGCTATGCAGCTCGAAGCCCGGCGTCTCCCAGGCACTGGGCAGCAGGTAGTCCATGTAGTTGGAGCCGACGCAGTTGCCCTCGGTGTCGAACGTGATGAACTGCATGCTGGCCATCGCGTAAGCCTCGGTCAGGCCGCCCATGATCTGCCCCTCGACGATCATGGGGTTGATCCGGACGCCGCAGTCGTCGACCGCGACCATGTTCAGCACGTCCCAAACCCCGGTCTCGGGGTCGACCTCCACCGTAACGATGTAGACGGCGAACGGCCAGGTCAGGTTGGGCGGGTCGTAGTACGCGGTGTTCTCAAGGCCCGGCTCCATGCCGTCCGGCATGTTACTGTACGCGGCCATCGCGCACTCCTGGATGGTCACGCCGCGATCCGGGGCGCTGCGCACGTAGAACCGGCCAAGCTCCCATTCGACGTCCTCCTCGGACACCTCAAGGAGGTGCGCGGCCAGCTTGCGGGCCTTGGCGCGGATCTTGCGCGATACCATCGCCACCGCGGCCCCGGCGACCGGCGTGCTCCGGGATGCGTAGGTGCCCATGCCGAACGGCGCGGTGTCGGTATCGCCCTCCTCGACCACCACGTCCTCGGCCGGGATGCCCAGCTCGTGGCTGACGATCTGGGCCCAGGTGGTCTCGTGCCCCTGGCCCTGGCCGCGCGTGCCGGTCCGGACGATGGCCTTGCCGGTCATGTGAATCTTGAGCTCGGCCGAGTCGAACATCTTGATGCCGAGGATGTCGTACTCGCGGCTGTTCCCTGCGCCGAGCGGCTCGGTCATCGTGGAGATGCCGATGCCGAGCATCCTGCCGTCGGCCCTGGCGTCGGCCTGCTGCCGCAGGAAGTCCTCGTAGCCCACCGCCCGCAGCGCGACCTCCAGGCACTTGCCGTACTGGCCCGAGTCGGTCAGGAAGCCGAACGGCGTGCGGTGCGGGAACGCCTCGTCCCGCACGAAGTTCTTCCGCCGGAATTCCGCCTGGTCCATGCCGAGGTCGGTGGCCGCGGCCTGCATCATCCGTTCCTGGAAGAACATCGCCTCGGTGACCCGGAACGAGCACCGGTACGCCACGCCGCCCGGCGCCTTGTTGCTGTAGGTGCCGCGGGCGGTGAGATGCGCGACCGGGATGTCGTAGGCGGCGAAGGCCGAGTGCAGCAGCCCGATCTTGAACTTGCTCGGCTGGGCGTCGGAGAAGAACGCGCCATGGTCGGCGTCACAGTGCATCCGCACGCCGAGGATCTTGCCGTCCTCGCGCAGCGCCATCTCGCCGTGCAGGTACACGTCCCGCGCGAACCCGGTAGAGATCAGGTTGCCGGACTTGTCCTCGATCCACTTCACCGGCCGCTCCAGCAGGATCGAGGCCAGGATGGAGCAGACATAGCCGGGATAGACCGGCACCTTGTTGCCGAAGCCGCCGCCGATGTCCGGCGAGATGATCCGGATCATGTGCTCGGGCAGCTCGGCGACCAGCGCGACCGCGGCGCGGATGATGTGCGGCGCCTGCGTCGTCATGTACACCGTGAGCTTGGACGTGGACCGGTTGTAGTCCGCGATCGAGCCGCAGCACTCGATCGGCGACGGGTGCGAGCGCGGATAGTGCAGCTGCAGCTTCGAGATGGTGTCCGCCTGCGCGAACGCGCGGTCGGTGCCGCCCGCGTCGCCGACCTCCCAGTCGTAGATGACGTTGTCGAGCTGGTTCTCCTTGTCATCCCGGATGACCGGGGCGCCGTCGGCGACGGCCTGCCGGGGGCTGACGATGGCCGGCAGCGGCTCGTACTCGACGTCGATCGCCTCGCACGCGTCCTTGGCGATGTACGGGTCGTCGGCGATGACGCAGGCGACCTCCTGGCCCTGGAAACGCACCTTGTCAGTGGCCAGCACGGCCTGGGTGTCATAGGAGAGCGTCGGCATCCAGGCCAGGTTGCGGGTCGCCATCATCTCGCCGGTGAGCACCAGGTGCACGCCGGGAATCTGCCACGCCCTGCTGGCGTCGATCGACTTGATCCGCGCGTGCGCCAGCGGGCTGCGCAGGATCTCCATGTGCAGCATCCCGGGCAGCGTGATGTCGTCGGTGTAGTTGCCGGTGCCCCGGATGAAGCGGTTGTCCTCAACGCGCTTGCGGCTAGCGCCCAGCCCGCCGATCTTGATCTCGTCCAGTGCCTGCGACACGTCGCACCTTCCGTCTGGTCAGCTAGCGGACCCGAGTTAGCCAGCGGCCCGTGTTACCCATGGCCCGTGTTACCCATGGGCCCGAGTTACCCATGAGACTGGGACCTGAGCTTCTCGGCGGCCCACAGGACCGACTTGACGATGTTCTGGTAGCCCGTGCAGCGGCAGAGGTTGCCGGAAAGCGCCCAGCGCACCTCTTCCTCGGTCGGGTCGGGATTGCGGTCAAGCAGCGCCTTGGCGGCCATCATCATCCCGGGCGTGCAGAATCCGCACTGCAGCCCGTGCTCCTCCCTGAAGCCCTCCTGCAGCGGGTGCAGCTCGCTGGCGGTCGCCAGGCCCTCGACGGTGCTGATCTCGCGCCCGTCAGCCTGCACGGCGAGCATGGTGCAGGACTTCACCGCCTGCCCGTCGACGAGAACCGTGCACGCGCCGCAGTTTGTCGTGTCGCAGCCCATGTGCGTGCCGGTCAGCCCGATGCCCCGGCGGATCAGGTGGGACAGCAGCAGGCGCGGCTCCACCTCGGCTATCTTCTTCACGCCGTTGATCGTGAACTTGATCCGGCGCACCGGGACATCACTGACCTGATCGCCGGGATCGTCGTAGACGGTCGTCATGTCAGGCTGCCCTTTCCGCCGCTGGATCCGCGCGGCTCAGCAGGCGCACCACGAAGGTGCGCACCATGTGCCGCTTGTATTCCGCGCTGCCGCGATGATCGGTCTTGGGCCTGGCCACCGCTGCGGCGAGTTCCGCGGCCTGCTCGATGGCCCGGGCGGTCAGCGGCTGCCCTACCAGCGCGCCGGCGGCGGCGGCGGCCTCTATGGTGGAGCCGCCGACTCCGGTCAGCGCGATCCCCGCCCTGATCACGGTTTCGCCGGAGGTTTCCACCGCCACCGCCACCCCGACCGTCGCGAAATCGCCGACCCGGCGCTCCAGCTTGAGGTAGCCCCCCGCGCGTGCGCCCTGCGGCGGCGGGATGACGGCCTCGACCGCGATCTCGTCCGGCTCGAGCACGTTCTGGAACGGCCCGGTGACGAAGTCGGCGACCCGGATGATCCGTCTGCCGCCTGGTCCCTGCGCGACGACGGAGCCGCCGAGCGCGAGCACCACCGAGGCCCAGTCACCCTGCGGATCGGCGTGGCAGAGCGAGCCGACCAGCGTGCCGCGGTTGCGCACGATCGGATCGGCGATCAGCGGAGCCGCCGCCGCCATCGTCGGCTGCGTGGACCGCAGCAGGTCCGAGCGCTCCAGGTCGACGTGGCGGCACAGGGCGCCGATGCGCAGCGTCCCGTCCGGGTCCGCGCGATGGTAGCCGAGCCCGGGCAGGTTGTTGATGTCGACGAGCAGTTCCGGCGACGCGAAGCGCAGCTTCATCAGCGGGACGAGGCTCTGGCCGCCGGCCAGCACCTTCGCCTCGTCCCCGCCCTCGCGCAGCAGCCTGATCGCCTCAGTCAGCGATTGTGGTGCCTCGTACCGGAACCGAGACGGAAACATACGATCCTCCGTGTCCTGTCTGGACGTTGAATCGCAGGTCAGGCCCGCGCGCCGGGATCGGATTCGGGGGCGCCGCGCGGCCGGGCTGACTCCGGGTCGGCCACGGCCACCGGAAGCGAGTCCTCCTCGGGATCCGGCCGCGGCTCCTGGTGCGGCGGCCACGGCCCCGACACCGGCTGTCCGGCGATCTTGAGGTAGTCCATCAGCTCAGGCCAGGCCCAGACCGTCGGGCTCTTCCCGGTCCTGGGTGCGTGCTCGACTAGCTCGAACAGGCGCGGATTGCCCTGGCTGTGCCCGCTGGACTCGATCCGCATCGCGCACGCTCCTGCCTCGGACGGCCCGGCCCGGCGCCGTCGCCGCTGGTACCTGTCATGATCTGCCCGGCCCGCGGGGCCCGCAATATGCGAATAAGCTCTTGCTTAAGTTAGGGCATGCACGCCCGTGGCCTGCGGCTCTGCCGAGCATGACCCGGTTTTCTCACGCTGCAGGCGCCGCTGGCCGAGCCATGCCAGCGCCAGCGGCCAACCCATGCTGGTGACGGCTCAGCTCCAGATCGTGACGTAGACGGGAGGGCGGAACCGCGATGGCGGTACTCCCGCGGCCGGCGTGCGCATCAGCTGCATGGCCTCCGGGGTACCGAGGAAGCGCCGCAGCGAGCTGGCCGTCGTGCTCCGGTGCTGGCGCTCAAGCAGGGTCACGTGCCAGCACGCATCCATCGGCGATCCGGGCAAATCGACAAGCGAGAGCTCGCCGCGGCGCAGCTGCTGGGCGACCAGGTGCTCGACCGCGGGGGCAACCCCCGCCCCGTCCGCAGCCGCCGCCCAGGCGGCGGTCTGGTTGGGGAACACCCCGATCCTGCTCTCGGGTATGCGCAGCTGGGCCAGCAGCTGGCCGGTGTCGCTGCCGGGGTCAGTACCGGACGGATCGACCAGCCATCGCCATTGGCTGGCGCTGCCCCGGGGCCTGGACTTGCCGGCGGTGACGACGACAAGCCGGTACCGGAAGATCGGCTCGGTGACGACGGGGAGGGCCGGATCACGGGCGACGGCAGGGCCGATCGCGACATCAGCGAGCCGGTTGGCGACCAGCACCGCCATTTCATTGCTCGCCGCCACCCCGGCCGACACCTCCACCGAGCCGGCGAAGCGCCGGGTGAACGCCTCCGTCAGCGGGCTGACGACGAATTCCGC
Source organism: Streptosporangiaceae bacterium (assembly GCA_035299845.1). Taxonomy (GTDB): domain Bacteria; phylum Actinomycetota; class Actinomycetes; order Streptosporangiales; family Streptosporangiaceae; genus Palsa-506. The sequence continues at coordinate 525 of DATGVY010000744.1, read as the reverse complement.
GATGGCGGGCGTGGCCACCAGCCTGATCTGGTCCGGCGCGCCCTGCGCGGCGCGGACCGCGGCGTGGGCCTCGGCCCCGAGCACCACGATCTGCGACGCGGTGGCCAGCAGTCGCGAGCCGCCCGCGGTCAGCGTCATCCCGGCGGGCCCGCGGCTGACCAGCTGGTCGCCCAGATGCAGCCGGAGCGCCGACAGCGCCTGCGAGACGGCAGGCTCGCTGACGCCGAGCGCGTTCGCCGCGGCGGTGACCGAACCGAGGCGGGCAACCAGGACAAACGCGTTCAGCTGGGTGAGCGTCATGACAGTCACGATTATCGCGCACATCCGCGGCCGCCAGGCGCTTCCGCCGGGCGGGCGGGCCGCCTGGCACTCGGCGCGCAGCCGCGCGCCGCCGGCCATTTGCGCGGCCGCAGAACTGCCCGCCGCGGCAGTCCGGCCCCACGCCGGCCGCTACCGGCCGCCGTGGGCCTCGTAAACTCAGCACGCATCTCGTAGCACGAGGGAGGGCGCATGCAGGTTCCGGCG
>DATGVY010000743.1:0-3019 GCA_035299845.1 Streptosporangiaceae bacterium | reverse complement strand
ACAGTCGGCATGTCCCTCGCCGCATCATCAGCCCCTGCCGTGTCATCGGCCACCGCATCATCGGCCCCTGCCGTGTCATCGGCCCCTGCCGTGTCGTCGGCTCCTGCCGTGTCGTCGGCTCCTGCCGTGTCATCGGCTCCTGCCGTGTCATCGGCCCCTGCCGCATCATCGACCCCTACCGTCGCTGCCGCCCCGCCGGCCCGCGCAGCAGGCTCAGAAACAACACCGGACTCAACAGAAACGCCGTCTGCCACACTGGCCTCAGAAATAACGCCAGCATCAGCAGAAATATTCGCCTCAGCAGCCACACCAGCCACACCAGCCACACCAGCCACACCAGCCGCTGATTCCCTGGCCGGTGAGACTTCAGCGTCCAGTGCTGCTGCTGCTGATGATGATGATGCTTATGCTGCTGCTAGAGGGAACCGTGGGGTTAGTGAGGCCGTGGCCAGGGACGTCACCGCGGTGCTGAGATTCGCCGCCGAGGAGGTGGTGCCGCGGCTCGCCGCCACCTCGGGTGAGATCGACGCGGTGCTGCACGCCCTGGCCGGCGGCTACGTGCCGGCCGGCCCGTCCGGGTCGCCGACCCGCGGCCTGGTGAACGTCCTGCCGACCGGCCGCAACTTCTATTCCGTCGACCCGAAGGCGATCCCGTCCCGTAACTCGTGGGACACCGGCCGCGCGCTGGCCGATTCGCTGCTCGCCCGGCACCTGGCTGACGAGGGCGCGTACCCCCGCTGTGTGGGTTTGACCGTCTGGGGCACGTCCGCGATGCGGACGCAGGGGGATGACATCGCCGAGGTGCTCGCCCTGATCGGCTGCCGCCCAGTCTGGGATGACGCCTCGCGCCGGGTGACCGGGTTCGACGTGCTGCCGCTGGCCGAGCTCGGCCGGCCGAGGATCGACGTGACGTTGCGCATCTCCGGATTCTTCCGCGACGCGTTCCCGCACGTGATCGCCCTGCTCGACGAGGCGATCGGCGCGGTGGCCGCGCTTGATGAGCCCGCCGAGTGCAACTACCTGCGGGCGCACGCGGTCGCCGATCACGCTGGGCACGGCGACTGGCGTCGGGCCACGACGCGGATCTTCGGCTCCATGCCCGGCGCGTACGGGGCCGGCCTGCTGCCGCTGATCGACGCGCGGAACTGGCGCGACGACGGCGACCTGGCCGAGGTCTACGCGGTCTGGGGCGGATACGCGTACGGCGCCGGCCTGGACGGCAGGGCGGCCAGGCCGGACATGGAGGGCGCGTTCCGGCGGATCGCGGTGGCGGCCAAGAACACCGACACCCGCGAGCACGACATCGCCGATTCCGATGACTACTTCCAGTACCACGGCGGCATGGTCGCCATGGTGCGATCACTCACCGGCCGCAACCCTGCCGCCTACATCGGCGACTCGGCCATCCCTGACGCGGTGAAGACCCGGACGCTGGCCGAGGAGACCCGCCGGGTCTTCCGCGCCCGGGTGGTGAACCCGCGCTGGATCGCCGCGATGCAGCGCCATGGGTACAAAGGCGCCTTCGAGCTGGCCGCGACCGTGGATTACCTGTTCGGCTATGACGCCACCGCGGGGGTCGTGGCCGACTGGATGTACGAGCAGCTGGCCGCGTCGTACGTGTTCGACCCGGAGAACAGGGCGTTCATGGAGAAGTCCAACCCGTGGGCGTTGCGCGGGATCGCCGAGCGGCTGCTTGAGGCGGCTGACCGCGGGCTCTGGGCGCAGCCCGACGCCAAGACGATCGACCAGCTGCAGCAGGTCTACCTCGACATGGAAGGCGACATCGAGGCAGGCAGCTGACCAGGCGGCAGCCGGCCGGCTGTCAGCCCGGGCCCGGTGGCCACGGCAGAGCTGGCGGTGGTCGGCCGGCGCCGCCTACACTCATGACGGCAGGCCCGGATGGGCCTGCGCTGACATGCTCTTTCGCGGAGGCCATCGTGCCGCTGACCGGGCTGGCCGGCCTGATCGGGCAGCTGGCCGGCAACTGGCACCTGACCGGCCAGGCGCTGACGACGCCGGCTGGCCTGCTGGCGCTGGCGGCGATCGCGCTGACCGGCATGCTGGTCGCGCTGATCGCCCGCAACGCCTCGATCACCGCGGCCCTCAGCACGCTCCCGATGACCAGGCGCGCCGCCGCGCTGCGGGAGAAGTCATGGCTGGCGCGATTCCAGCGGCAGCTTGACCCCGACGCGGCGGGCCGGGTCCGGCCCAGGGCACCCTCGGCGGTCCCGGCGGCCGCCTGACGATCTGCTTCTTTTCCCCGCCCGGTCCAGGCCGCGCGCACGAGTCACCGCGCGCCGCCTGCGGGCTCACCGGGATCCGGCGCGGCTCGCGGCCGTCTCCAGCTGTCCTTCGTCTGCGACCCCTGGAGGGGTATCCGTCATGTTCCGTCTTCTTGGCGTCGCTGTCGGCGCCGCATATCACGTTGTCTCCGCGTTCGCCCAGGTCCTGGCGCCGCTCACCGGGAGCCTGGCCACCGTGGCGGCGATCGTCACGGCCACCATGGCCGTCCGCCTGCTGCTGCTGCCGCTCAGCCTGGCCGCTGCCCGCGGCCAGGCCAGCCAGGCCCGGCTGCTGCCCCAGGTCGCCGAGCTGCAGAAGCGTCACGCCGGCCAGCCAGACCGGCTGCGGACCGAGCTGAGCGCGCTCTACCAGCGGGAGAACGCCAGCGTGCTGGCCGGCTGCCTGCCGGTCTTGCTGCAGCTGCCGTTCTTCAGCGTCATGTACCGGCTCTTCCTTGACCGCACCGTGAATGGCAGGCCGAACAGCCTGCTGAGCCACGACCTGCTCGGCGCGCCGCTGGGCAGTCACTGGCTGAGCGGCGCGGGTCCGCTCAGCGGCCAGGGCGTGGTCTTCCTCGGGCTGCTCGGGCTGATCGCCGTCATTGGCTGGCTCTCCGCCCGGGTCGCGCGGCAGCAGCCGCTGCCCGGGCCTGCGCTGCCCGGGCCGGCGCGGCCCGGTGGCGGCGCTCGGCCCGCCGGGGCCGCGTCATCCGGCCAGCCAGCTCAGCCGCGCGGGG
>DATGVY010000742.1:0-4173 GCA_035299845.1 Streptosporangiaceae bacterium | reverse complement strand
GCCGGGCGCAGCACGCCGGCGCTGCGGCTGGGATGACGCCAGGACGCCCGGCATGAAGCTCACCATGCGCGTGAACGGCGCCAGCTACACCAGGGAGATCGAGCCCCGGCTGCTGCTCGTCCACTTTCTCCGGGATGAGCTGCGGCTGACCGGCACGCACTGGGGCTGCGACACCTCGAATTGCGGGGCCTGCGTGGTGTGGCTGGACGAGACGCCGGTGAAGTCCTGCACGGTGCTCGCGGCCATGGCGGACGGGCACCGGGTGCTTACCGTGGAGGGCCTGGCGAAGAATGGCGAGCTCGACCCGGTCCAGCGCGGCTTCGAGCAGTGCCACGGGCTGCAATGCGGATTCTGCACGCCGGGCATGATGCTCACCGCACGCTGGCTGCTCGACCGCAACCCGGACCCGTCGCCGGCCGAGATCCGCGAGGCGCTGTCGGGCCAGATTTGCCGGTGCACCGGCTACGAGAACATCGTGCGGTCCGTCCTCTGGGCGAGCAGGCACAGTGCGGCCGGCCAGGCGGCCGCGGAGCATCGGGCGGCGGCGGAGCATGCGGCGGCGGCGGAGCATGAGGCGGCGGCGGAGCATCGGGCCGTGCGCGCCGGGGATGATGAGGCCGGGGATGATGAGGCCGGGGATGATGATGCGCAGGAGGTGCCAGCGTGACCGCTGCGGCAGATGGTCTGCAAGTCGGGCACCAGCAGGGCGGCCATCGGGCGGGCGGAGTTCGGCAGGACGGGCATCAGCCAGGCGGAAATGAGCAGCGCGGGGACCAGCAGGGCGGGGCATACGGGCCGGTGCTGCGCAAGGAGGATGCCCGCTTCATCCGCGGCAAGGGCCTCTTCGTTGACGACATCCAGCTGGCAGGGATGCTGCACGGCGCGATCCTGCGCAGTCCGCTGCCGCACGCCAGGATCCTCTCGATCGACACCGCGGCCGCCGAGGCACACCCCAGGGTCGAGGCCGTCATCACCGGCCAGACGCTGGCCGGACGGGGCCTCGCCTGGATGCCGACGCTGTCGGCGGACGTGCAGGCGGTGCTGGCCACCGACAAGGTCAGGTTCCAGGGCCAGGAGGTGGCGTTCGTCGTCGCCACCGACCGGTACTCGGCCAGGGACGCACTGGAGCTCATCAGCGTCGAGTACGAGCCCCTGCCCGTCGTGATCGACGCCGGGCGCGCGCTCGACGAGGGTGCGCCCCTTATCCGGGACGACCTGGCGGGCCAGCCGGACAATCGCATTTTCGACTGGGCAGCCGGGGACAAGGCGGCGACGGACGCGGTCTTCGCCGCGGCGGACGTGGTGGTGGCCCAGGACATGCTCTACCCGCGCTCTCATCCCGCTCCGCTGGAGACCTGCGGCGCGGTGGCCGATATGGACAGGGTCACCGGGCGGCTGACCCTCTGGTCGACGACGCAGGCCCCGCACGCCCACCGCACCCTGTACGCGCTGGTCACCGGCCTGCCCGAGCACAAGATCCGGATAGTCTCGCCGGACATCGGCGGCGGTTTCGGCAACAAGGTGCCCATCTACCCGGGATACGTCTGCGCGATCGTCGGCTCGATCCTGACCGGCCGGCCGGTCAAGTGGGTCGAGGACAGGTCCGAGAACCTGATGTCCACGACGTTCGCCAGGGACTACCACATGCACGGCGAGATCGCCGCCACCGCCGACGGCCGGATTCTGGCCGTCCGCGCCAGGGTGCTGGCCGACCACGGCGCCTTCAACGCGACCGCGCAGCCGAGCAAGTACCCGGCCGGGTTCTTCCACATGTTCACCGGCTCCTACGACCTGCAGGCCGCGCACTGCGAGGTAACCGCTGTCTACACGAACAAGGCGCCGGGCGGGGTCGCCTACTCATGCTCCTTCCGCATCACTGAAGCCGTCTACCTGGTGGAACGGCTGGTCGACCTGCTGGCGGGCGAGCTCGGCGCGGATCCGGCCGAGCTGCGGATGAAGAACCTGCTGCGCCCTGAGCAGTTCCCCCATACCTGCCCGACCGGCTGGGAGTACGACTCCGGCGACTACCCGCGGGCGATGCGGCTCGCGATGGACATCGCCGGGTACGCCGGGCTGCGCCGCGAGCAGGCGGAGAAACGCGAGCGCGGCGAGTACATGGGCATCGGGATCAGCTTCTTCACCGAGGGGGTCGGCGCCGGGCCGCGCAAGCACATGGACATCCTCGGCCTGGGCATGGCCGACGGCGCCGACCTGCGGGTGCACCCCACCGGCAAGGCCGTGCTCGCGGTGTCCTGCCAAACCCAGGGACAGGGCCACGAGACCACCTTCGCGCAGATCGTCGCCGAGGAACTCGGCCTCTCGCCGGACGACGTCGACGTCGTGCACGGCGATACGGACCGGACGCCATTCGGCCTCGGCACCTACGGCTCCCGCTCCACGCCGGTTTCCGGCGCGGCCGCGGCCATGGTCGCGCGCAAGGTCCGCGAGCGGGCCAGGATCATCGCCGCGGCGATGCTCGAGGTGTCACCGGGCGACCTGGCGTGGGCAGGCGGGAAGTGGCGGGTCCGCGGCGACCCGGAGAAGGCCAGGGGAATCGCCGAGATCGCGATGGCGGCGCACGGGGCGCTTGAGCTGCCCGATGGCGTGGAAGGCCACCTGGATGCGGCGGCCGTCTACGACCCGCCGAACCTCACCTACCCGTTCGGCGCCTACATCTGCGTCACCGACGTGGATCCCGGCACCGGCGAGGTCAAGGTCCGCCGGTTCATCGCGGTGGACGACTGCGGGGTGCAGATCAACCCGATGATCGTCGAGGGGCAGGTGCACGGCGGACTCGCTGACGGGGTCGGGATGGCCCTGATGCAGGTCATGGCATTCGATTCCGGCGGCAACTGCCTGGGCGGCTCGTTCATGGATTACCTGCTGCCCACCTCGCTGGAATGCCCGTCCTGGGAGCTCGGCCAGACGGTCACGCCGTCGCCGCACCACCCGATCGGGGCCAAGGGCATCGGCGAGTCGGCCACTGTGGGCTCGCCCCCCGCCGTGGTCAACTCGGTGCTCGACGCGCTGCGGCCATTCGGGGTCCGGCACGCCGACATGCCGCTCACGCCGGCCAACGTGTGGAGCACGCTGCAGGGCCGCCCGCTGCGCACCGACCTGGCGATCCCGTGACCGCCGACGGGCAGCGGCCGGGCCTGCTGCATGATGGGCACATGGGGTATTTGCGCGGTCCCGGGTGCAGGCAGGCGTCCGCTGGCGAGCCGGGCCGCTGCCGGGGATGAGCGGACTCGAGGAGCGGCTGCCCGACGTCGGCACGCTGCTCGCCGCCCTGGACGGCGCCGACTACCTCGCCGATGAGGCCCTGGGCACCAGCCTGTTCCTGGCCGCGCGGATGGGCCAGCCGATCCTGCTGGAGGGCGAGCCCGGGGTCGGCAAGACCGAGGCGGCGAAGGCACTCGCCGATGCGCTGGAAACGCGGCTGATCCGGCTGCAGTGCTATGAGGGCCTCACGTCGTCGGAGGCGCTGTACGAATGGAACTACCCGCGCCAGCTGCTCGCGATCCGGCTGGCCGAGGCTCAGGGCGGCACCCTGCGTGAATCTGACCTGTTCAGCGCCGAGTACCTGCTGGAGCGGCCGCTGCTCGCCGCGCTTGATCATCCTGGCCCGCGTCCCGCGGTGCTGCTGATCGACGAGGTGGACCGCGGCGACGACGAGTTCGAGGCCTTCCTCTTCGAGCTGCTCGCCGAGTCCGCGGTGACCATCCCCGAGCTAGGTACGCGCAGCGCGGCCTTCCCGCCGGTCGTGGTGCTGACCTCGAACCGGACCCGGGATCTGCACGACGCGCTCAAGCGGCGGTGCCTTTATCACTGGATCGACTATCCGGCGACCGACCGGGTCGCGGCGATCATCCGGCGCCGGGTGCCGGCCGCCGCCGTACCGCTGGCCGGGCAGGTCGCCGCGGGCGTCGCTCGCCTCCGCGGGCTCGAGCTGGCCAAGCCGCCGGGCATCGCGGAGGCGATCAGCTGGACGGCCGCGCTGCACGTGCTCGGTGCCGAGAAGCTCGACGAGGCGTCGGCTGAGCGGACCGCGGGCGCGGTGCTCAAGTACGCGGAGGACCTCGACGCCGCTCGCGCGGCCGGCTTCGCATCCCTGGTCAGCGACGCCGCCCTGGCCGGCGACGCCGCGCTGCCCGACGGCGCGTCCCCGGCGGG
>DATGVY010000741.1:0-2383 GCA_035299845.1 Streptosporangiaceae bacterium | reverse complement strand
CTAGGCCCGGTCTTCGCACATGGGGTTTGATGCGTGTGGCGGCTGGATGATTAGGTAACTGCTGGGTCGTTTGTTGGCTTCAGTGGCGTGTGAGGAATAGCCTGCCCGGCTGCTGGTTGACGTCTGCCATGAGCGGGATGTCAAGGACTGGCCGGGGCCGCGGGCGTGCGCGGGCGGAGATCGCGGTCGTCCAGGTGCTGGAAAAGCGGCTGGGGGCGCTGCCGGTAGTGGCGGAGTTCGGGCGCAGGCTGCGGATCGCGGAGATCGTGGATGAGCTGGCCCCGGTCCGGCCGCTGGCCTGGATTACGCACGGCGAGGTGATCGAGGCGCTGGTGGCCAACCGGCTGACCGCGCCGGCGCCGATGCTGCGGGTGCACGAGTGGGCGGCGGCGATGGCGGTGGAGGAGGCGTACGGCATTCAGCCGGAGCTGCTCAACGACGACCGGATCGCCCGGGCGCTGGACGCGGTCGCCCCGCATCTGGACGCGATCACCGGCGGGGTGGGGGCGGCGGCGATCACCGAGTTCGGCGTCGATGTATCGCGGCTGCACTGGGATCTGACCTCGATCTCGCTGTATGGCGCGTACCCGGAGGCCGATGAGGAGTACCCGGCGCCGCGGTGGGGGCACCCGAAGGACCACCGAGCGGATCTGAAGCAGGTCCAGACCGGGCTGGCGGTCAGCGGGGACGGCGGGATCCCGGTCTTCCACCGCGCTTACAGCGGCGGGGCCGCAGAGGTGGCCCAGGTCACCGGGGCGATGACCGCGCTGCGGCGGATCGCCGGGCCGCGCCCGTTCTTGCTGGTGGGCGATTCGAAACTGATCTCCTACACCAACGCGGCGGCGATGAATGCCCAGGGTGTGGGGTTCGTCGCCCCATTGGGCGCGGCCCGGGTCCCGGCCGGGTTGTTCGCCGCGCTGCCGCCACAGGCCGGCGCCGCGGTGGACTACACCGCCGGGCGGGACGCCGGCCAGCCCGCCGCTGCCCGCGGCAGCTACCGGGTGCTGGAAGACGGCGGGATGGACCTGCCCGGCCCGCGCAAGGCTGATCCGCCGGTGCATCTGCGCCGCATCCTGGTGCACTCCACAGCGAACGCCACCGGCGCGGCCAAAGCCCGCGCCCGCAAACTCGCCAGCGCCACCGAAGACCTCAACCGGCTGGTGCGCACCGCCGGGACCCGGTTCCACCCCACCGCGGACGCCGTCGCCGCCCGCGTCAAAGCGATCACCGCAAAGCGCCGCGCCGGGGCCTTCGTACGCACCACAATCACCCACGACACCACCGGCAAGCCCGTCCTGTCGTGGCACTTCGACCAGGCCGCGATCGACGCTGCAGCCGCAGCCGACGGCTGGTACGCCCTGCTGACCAACCTTGCCCCCAGCCAGGCCAGCCCCGAAGAGGTCTTCCGCCGCTACAAGGGCCAGTACGTCGCTGAACGCCGTTACGGCGAGTTCAAAGGCCCCCTCGCGGTGGCCCCCCTGTTCCTGAAGACCAACCGCCGCATCGCCGCTTTGATCACCGTGATCTGCCTGGCCCTGCTGATCTTCTGCCTGGTAGAACGGCAGGTCCGCAACGCCCTGCGCCCCCACGGCGAAATGATGACCGGCCTGCCCGGCTACCAGCGCACCCCGGCCAGGCCCACCGGCAGAACCATCTTCCAGGTCCTCGCCGGCCTGCCCCTGATCCCCGCCCACGACGGCAACCCCGTCCTGATCCCCAAACCCACCGGCGTCCAGGCCCATCTACTAGACCTCCTCAATGTTGACATCAGCCGGCCCCGCTGGCTCACCCAGTGAAATCCCATGTGCGAAGACCGGGTCTAGAAGCATGTCCTCGATCGCGTCCTTGAACGGGTCGAGCCGTGACTTCCGGGCAGGGAGCGGTTTGCGCGGAGGCGGGACCGGCGATTTCAGCGCCTGGAGCACGACCCGGCGGCCCACTTCGTGCCGGTCGGCCAGCGCCCGGATGGACAGGCCAGCGTAGGCGTCACGCCGGATGATCGTGAACAGCGCGGCCTTGTCTGGCTTGCGGCTGCCCGGGCTGGCCGGGTGACTCCCTGGTGGCTGCCGCCCCTGGCGCGCAGCCAGGCCGGCGAAGGCATATTCGAGTGATACCGCTGGCCTGCCTGCCAGGATCGCGAGCCAGTCGAGCCGGACCCCTTTGTCTTTGCCGGGGTCTTTGAGGTAGCGGCGCAGGTATCCGGGCCGGAGGTGGTTGGCGCGGGCCAGGCGGCGAATGTAGGAGAGCTCGCTCTCACCGGTCACGGGGCCGCAGCTGGACCGGCAGCGGCCGGGGCCCGGGACCTGTGGTGCTGCCTGGCGCTGTCGCGCTCACCTGTTCGTGCCGGGTCGCCGGGCGGCGCTGCTCTCGGCGGCGTGGTCGG
>DATGVY010000740.1:0-9555 GCA_035299845.1 Streptosporangiaceae bacterium | reverse complement strand
GGGCGTGGCACGACCCCGGGGCGCGGCATGACACCGCCGGGCCGGTCATCGAGCTACGGCCCGGCATCCCGTGGGCAGGCGGCATCGACCGTGCGGCCTGGCGCCGAGCTTGGCGGCAGGCGGGCACCGTCCCGCCGTCAGCCTGGCCTGACCCGCTGGGTCTCCCGGAACTCCGCGTCGCCCTCGCCGCGCACCTGCGGCGCAGCCGCGCCATGCACTGTGACCCCGGCCAGATCCTGGTGACCCGTGGCGTGACGAGCGGCCTCGGCCTGCTCGCCGCCGCGCTGCTCCGGCCGGGCGACAGGGTCGGGGTCGAAGAGCCCGGGTATCCGGCGGCCCGCGCGGTCTTCGCCGCCCACGGCGCCCGGGTGGTGCCCTGCAGGGCAGACGAGCACGGCTTGGTTACCAGCAAGCTACCGGCTGACCTGCGCATGGTCTACACGACGCCAGCGCACCAGTACCCGCTCGGCGGGCGGCTGCCAGTCCCGCGCAGGCAATCGCTGATCGCCTGGGCTCGGGCGACGGGGGCGCTCATTGTCGAGGATGACTATGACAGCGAGTTCAGGTACGACGTAGCGCCGCTGCCGGCCCTGTTCGGCCTGGAACCTGACGCCGTGGTCCACCTCGGAACCACGACGAAGACGCTGACCCCGGCCATGGGCGTCGGCTGGCTGGTTGCCCGGGGCGATCTCGCCGAGGTGGTCGCCCGCGCCAAGCAGGACATCGGCGACCGGACGCCGGAGGCAGCTCAGCACGCGCTGCTCGCCCTGCTGCGCAGCGGGGATCTTGACCGGCATGTGCGGCGAATGCGCCGCGAGTACGCGCGGCGCCGGTCGGAGATCGTCGCGGCACTGGGAGACCTGCCCGCACCAGCCCGGCTGCTGGGCGACACGGCGGGACTGCACGTGGTCCTGGAGCTGCCAGCAGGCACAGCCGGCCAGGTAGCCGCAACGGCCTGGCGGCACGGAGTCGCCGTCACGACAATTGCGCGGTACTTTGCCGGGCCGCCGTCCGCAGACGGCCTGGTACTCGGCTATGGCGGAGCATCATTGAGCCAGGTCAGCCGGGCCTGCCGGATCCTCAGGCAGATCGTGGCAATGCCCAGGGACCGGGCGGCAGGCCAGCGGGACCTGGCCGTCAGCCGACCCGGCTGAGCGAACCGGCGGCGGGCACGGGACCCTCGAAGATGTCGTCAAGGTCTGCCAGGCCGGTCCTCTTCCCCAGCTGCCGCTCGTCCTGCTCCCGGTCTCGCCCGCCGCGGTCCTGGTCGCCCAGCTCTTGACCGCTACGCTCCCGCTGACTCCGCTCCAGTTCCCGCTGACTCCACTCCCGCTCCCGTTCGCTCCGCTCCAGCTCCAGCTCCCGCTCCCGCTCGCTCCGCTCCAGTTCCCGTTCGCTCCGCTCCCGTTCCCGCTGACTCCGCTCCCGGTCGCTCCGCTCCCGCACGCTCCGCTCGCGCACGCTCCGCTCCCGGTCGCTCCGCTCCCGCTCGGTGTGCGTGCCTGACGACTGGATGCCGATGACCGATGCCGATTCCGTGCCGGTCAGCCGTTCGATGTCGATCTCGCCTGGTCCGGCGGCCAGCCAGCCGGGAACCTGCGATGCGCCGAAATGACCGCCGCTGGCCCAGAGCCTGCGACTCCTGCGGCCAGCGTGCCCGTGCGGATACGCCGCCGGCCGGCCCGCGGGCCAGCGCCGGGGGATGCCCCACGAGTCGAGCCAGGCCATGATGTCTCGCAGGCCGGCCATCGGGCCCGCGGTGAACGGATCCCACGCGAACGCCACGACGCAGATCTGGACGCAGAACCGCCCCTCGGAGTTCACCCCGGCGACGCCGTCTGTCCCGGGCTCCGCAGCTCCGGCCTTTGCCCCGCGGTCGTGCCCCCCGCGGTCCTGCCTCCCGCGGTCCTGCGCCCGCCGGTCCTGCGCCCCGCGGTCCTGCGCCCGGCGGTCCTGCGCCCCGCGGTCCTCCGGCCGGCGGCCCTCCCCGCCGCGGTCCCTCGCGCCGGAGTCGGCTGCCCGGCCGAGGGCTGGCTGTGTCAGGCCCTCCGGCCCGCCGAGTCCGCACCCGGCCCGCAGGATCGAGATCATCTGGATGATCTCCCCGCTCAGCGGATTCCAGCTCAGATGGCAAGCCCGGCCGAGATCGCTCAGGCGCTCCGCCGCCGATCTGGCCGATACGACGGCCGGGTCGGCGCCCAGCGCCTGCCAGACTGCGCGGGGAGCGCCGCCCTTGAGATGCCCGCCGTCGGCTGCCGCCCGCAGATGCCCGACTCCCGGCATCCATGCATCACTCACTGCACTCCCTCCTCAGCAAGGGTCTAGACCACCTGGCTGGCTATTCCCCTTACTTGCCTACGTCAGGGCAGCGCATTAGTCCAGACCTGGGCGAGATGTATGCATTGAGCCGCCCGCTGCGGGCCCGGCGGCGGGGAGGCGGATCATTGACCCCAGGCGAACGAGAATCAGGCTGGCGAGGTGGGAATGACGAAGGACTTCAGCGTCCCGGGAATCGACGATGGCGCTCGGCTAGCCCGGTGGATCAGCCACGACGGCTGCGTAAAAACTGTTGGTGATCTTGTCGGCATCGAGCTGATCGCGGGTGGTCGGTCTAACCTGACCTACCGGCTGGATTTCGCCCCCGGGGCCCGGCTGGTGCTCCGCCGGGCTCCGCTCGGTCACGTGCTGCCCACCGCACATGACATGGCCAGGGAGTACCGCGTTCTGACGGCGTTGGGCAGCACCGCGATCCCCGTTCCCGTCCCGGTCGCGTTCTGCTCGGATCCGGAGGTAATCGGCGCGCCGTTCTACCTGATGGAGTACGTGGACGGCCTGGTGCTGCGCACCCGCGAGGACGGCGAACAGGTGACGGAGGCGCAGGCGCGCCGGCTATCGGAACGGCTTGCCGAGATGCTGGCCGCCATCCACGGCGTGGACCTGCCGGCCGCGGGCCTCAGCGGGTTCGGCCGGCCCGACGGCTACCTGGCCCGCCAGCTAGCCCGCTGGCAGCGGCAGTGGGAACTGTCGGCGACGCGCGAGATGCCCGGCTACGGCCGGCTGGTCGAGAGGCTCACGGCGGGACTGCCCGACACCGGCGACGCCGCTTTGGTGCACGGCGACTTCCGCCTCGACAACATGCTGGTCGTCCTCGGCGACCGGCCGGACATCGCGGCCGTGGTCGACTGGGAGATGTCCACGCTCGGCGACCCGCTCGCCGACCTCGGGCTGACCCTCATGTACTGGGCGGATGCCGACGATGAGGACTGGCGGATGATCAATGTGGGGGCGGCGGTAACGTCCCTGCCCGGATTCTTCACCCGGGCCGAGCTAGCCAGCCGGTACGCGGAGCTGACCGGCCGGGACATCTCCGGCATCGGCTATTACATGGCGTTCGGCTGCTTCAAGCTGGCCGTCGTGCTGGAAGGCATTCATGCCAGGTACCTGCAGCACAAGACCGTCGGCGAGGGCTTCGAGCGGGAGGGCCAGGCGGTGCCGCTGCTGATCGACCGGGCGCACCAGATGCTGGATTCCGATCCGCTCGCTGGCCCGCCGGCCAAGGGCTAGGGCGCGGCAACCGCGAAGAGGCCAGCGCGAAGAAGCACAGGCCAGGAGGATCGAAGAAAGATTGTGTGAGGCCCGGCGCCCCGCTCTCGCCGGGCCTCACAAAGATGACGCGCATCTCGGACAGCAGGTTCACACAAATTTCTATCGAACATTTGCCACGGCAAGGATCAGTCTCCGGCCAGGCGCCGCCAGCCATTTTCAGTTACGCAGCCGCCCTGCTCAGCCGCCCCGGTCAGCCGGACCCCCGGTCAGCTGGCGAGATCGCGGCCGACGGCGGCGAAGAAGATCTTGTTGATCTCGGCCGGGTCGGTGATCGGGAAGGCGGCCCCGCCGGTCGCCTTAGCGAGCCGCTGGATGGCGGCGAAGTGGCTGGACTGCCCGAACACGTTAAAGATCAGTGCGACGCGGCGGTTCGGGCCGCTGATCGCGCGGAGTTTCCTGAGCAGCTTGCTGGCGGAGATGTCCCCGAGCGTGAGGTTCGTGCCGCCCGTCATGATCAGTACCGAGTTGGCCTCCTTCGGCTGATAGGTGGCGACCATGTACCGGTAGGCGGCGAGGATGGTGTCGTCCATGCTCGCGGTCCTGCCAGGTCTGGGCCGCGTGGTCTGGTTGAGCTGCTGGATCTGCTGACGGCGGCTGATCAGCCCTATCTCGGCGGACAGCGGGCCGACGGGCACGAGCTTCTTGTACGGCTTGTTGCCGTCGAGATTGCTGGCGAACTCCCACAGGCCCATCTGGGTGCTGTCGGGGAACAGCATGAGCCCTTGGCTGGCGGCCGAGGTCATCTCCTGCGCCCTGGTCGGGCCATTCGGCACCGCTGGCTGGGCCATCGACCCGGAGATGTCGAGCAGCGCGAGCAGGCGGAAGCCGATCCGTACCCTGCTCCACGCTTGCAGCGTGATCTGGGGCATGCCGGGGTTCGCCAGCTCCGTCAGCCGCAGCTGCTGCCTGGCCAGCCCGAACGAGCCGGGTGTCTGATCGGGCACGCCCCGGGCCGACCGGAACCCGTCGAATCGGACCACGTCGGATGCGTACTGCTGGGTCAGTATCTTCCCGAACTCCCGTGCCGCCTGGAGCTGAAGCGGATCGGTGGTGGTCAGCACATAGGGATAGTCAAGCTCCGGGGTTCCATCCGCCGGATAGCGAGCCGCCAGTGGCTGGCCCGGGTGGGCGAGGTCGTATTGCACGACGGATTGCTCGGAGGCCACGGTCACCGGGCGCTCGCCGATGGGCGGCGTGGCGAGGGAAACGAGCGAGGTGAGCGATGCAGGGTTGTCGTACTGCGCGGTCACCTGGGCGCCAAAGACGAACCTGGTGAAGTTTACGCGTGCGGACTGCCCGGTGCCGAGTATCCGTTCCATCTCGATGACGGCAGCCAGGCCCGCGGCGCTCTGCGTGGGATCAGGGAGCTGGACCTGCACGCCGTCGGCGGCCGGTGGCCCGCCGGCCGATTCTGGCAGCAGGAAGTTCCAGCTGATCGAGTTGCCGAAGGTGGGCAGCCTGGCCGCTACCGACTTCGGCATCACGATCATCAGGGGCGACTTGGCCACGCTAATGCCGGTGGGCTGGATGACCTTGGCGCCGAGCGGCAGGCTGCGGGCTATGTCGATCCACAGGCTCGAGTCGGGGATCCACGCATCGATGGCCGGCAGGCCGTGCAGCGGCGTCTTGCCGTCGATCATCGCGGCGGCGGCAGCCGGCTGAGCCTGGTTGACCTGAACCTCTGCGCAGCGTTTGCCGACCATGCGATGCAGCCGGTTGAAGGACTGGGCGACCCGCTGGATGGCGGGACCAATGTCATCGGAGGCCGCGACATTGACCAGGACCGGGTGCCGCCCGCACGAGGTGCTGGCCAGGATCGCCTGCGAGCCGAGGGTGGCCATCACCGCGGCCGCGATCACAATGGCGACGGTAACCAGGGTGCCCGTCCGCACGGGGCGCCCATGACCGCCCCGGGCCGGGCTGCCCCGTCCTGAGTGTCCAGCGCCCACCGCAGACCTCTCCGCCGGCCATGTCTTTCCTGTCACCAGTTCTGGCCGGAATGACTATATCCAAGCAGGGGCCCGCTGATCAGCCGACTTGCCCGTTTTGAGCCGGACACTGCCGTCACGGTGCATTCAGCCCGCCTGGCACGGCGGCGGCCGGGGGCAGGGAAGCCTATGGATGTCACTTCGCTAGGCGCGGGTGCCTTTCAAAGTGACATCCATCGGCTCCGGCGACGTGTGCAGCCGGCTGGCGGGCCGGCCAGACTGGGCAGGTGCCGCCCCTGATCCCGGTCAGCAGCGCGGGGGATCCGCGACTCGCGGACTACGTGAGGCTCACCGACGTCCGGCTGCGCAGGAGCCTGGAGGCCGCGCACGGGCTCTTCGTCGCTGAGGGCGAGAAGGTGATCAGGCGGGCGATCGCGGCCGGCCACCCGGTCCGCTCGCTGCTCGTCACCGAGGACAAGCTGGCCGGCCTGGCAGACCTGGCCGCCGCCTGCCCCGGCCCGGTGTACGTCATCGCCCCGGCTACCGCCGAGGCGCTTACTGGCTACCGGGTGCACCGCGGCGCGCTTGCCTCGATGCAGCGGCGGCCGCTGCCGATAGTTGCCGATCTGGTAGCTGGCGCCCGCCGGCTCGTGGTGCTTGAGGACATCGTGGATCACGCGAATGTGGGCGCGATCTTCCGCTGCGCGGCCGCTCTCGGGATCGATGCGGTGATCCTGGCACCCCGGTGCGCTGATCCGCTCTACCGGCGCGCGGTCAAGGTCTCGATGGGGGCGGTCTTCTCCGTGCCCTACGCCCGGATGGATGACTGGCGGGGCGGCCTTGACTTGCTGCGGGCGGCGGGCTTCCGCGTGCTGGCGCTGACGCCCGCCGCGGAGGCCGTGCCTATCGAGCAGGCGCCGGCCGGCGGCAAGATTGCCCTGCTGCTCGGGACGGAGGGGGACGGCCTGTCGGCCCGCTGGCTGGGTGCCGCGGACGCGCGGGTCCGGATCCCGATGAGCGGGGGAGTGGACTCGCTGAATGTGGCCTCCGCGGCCGCGATCGCGTTTTACCTGCTCGGCCGGGGAAGCACCGCAGCCAAGAATGGCTCCGAGGCTCAGCCCGGCGGATAGGCGGCGCGGAGCCGCGCTTCTGCGCTGCGCGGGGCGCCAACGTGATCGAGCCCGAGCAGGGCCGCGCCGGCGATCGGCGGTATGCCGGCGATGCGCACTGTCGCCTGCGGGGCCGCCCCGGCCATTCGCTCGGTGATCTTGTCTATGAGCAGCGGGTTGCGGGCGGCCAGCACCCCGCCGCCGAGCACGAGGGGAACGGCCAGGCCAGTCAGGCCCAGGCGGCGGATTGCCGTCAGCGCCATCGCGCAAACCTCGTCGGCCAGCCGGCTAACCAGATCGCGGGCCACCGCATCCCCGCGGAGAGCGGCATCGAAGAGGACGGGCGGCAGCCGGCCTAGGTCCGCCAGCTGGATCTTCCCCTGGTGGATGCCAATGGCCACATCGCTGACCCGGGGGACGCCAAAATAGGCGGGCACCGTTTCGCGAAGCAGGGTGTAAGTCCCGCGGCCGTCCTCGGCGCGGATCGCCCACCACAGTGCGGCCTTGCCGAGGCCGAGCCCGCCGCCCCAGTCGCCCGTGATCTCGCCGAGAGCCAGGAAGCGGGTCGTCTTCCCGTCCGGCGCCAGCCCCACGCAATTGATCCCCGCGCCGCAGGTCACAGCGACGCCCCAGTGCGGCCCACCGCAGTCAACCCCGGCCCGGAGCACCGCGAAGGTGTCGTTGGCCACATGCGTTGTCTCGCTCCAGCCACACGCGGAGAGCATCTCGCCCAGCTGGTGCTCCTCCTCGGGCAGGTCCACATTCGCGACGCAAGCGATCATGTGCCTGGCCACGGCCGGCCCGGCAGCACCGCGGCGACCTGCACCGCCAGCCGCGCGGCTGGCATCACCTGCAGCCGACCAGATCAGCTCGCCGAGGATGAGCACAGTCTGATCCGACAGCTTGTCTGGCACGCCCGGGCCGCGGGCCGCAGCGAGCAGCGTGCCGTCGCCGGCCACCAGCGCTACGTCGGTCTTGCTGCTGCCGCCGTCGATCGCCAGCACCGCCGGCAGGCCGTCGCTCACCGGCCCGCGGCCCAGGGCAGGTAGTCCCTGTTCTCCGCGATCAGCCGGTCGGCGAGCTGCCCGGCCAGGTCGAACTGGCCGACCAGCGGATGCGCGAGCAGCGCGGCAGCTACCCGGTGCCGGCCGCCCCGGAGCGCAGCGTCCAGCGCCAGTTCCTCATATGCGAAGACGTGCGCGACCAGTCCGCGCATCAGCGGGGCGAGCGGGGCGACCGGGGCCGGCTCGGCGCCGCCGGCGCCGATCTCGGCCGGCACCTCGATCACCGCGTCGTCGGGCAGGAACGGCAGCGTGCCGGCGTTCCGCACGTTGACGACCTGCGTGTCCTTCGTGTCACCGACCAGCGAGGCGAGCAGCGCCACCGCCGCTTCCGAGTAGAACGCGCCGCCGCGCTCGCCGAGCAGTTCCGGCTTACGGTCGAGCGCGGGGTCCGCGTACATCTCTAGCAGCCGCCGCTCAAGCTCGGCAACCTCCTGCGCCCGGGTCGGCCGGCCACGCTCTTCCGCCACGACGGCGTCATGCGCATAGAAATAGCGCAGGTAGTACGACGGCACTGCGCCAATTTCATGGATTACGGAGACTGGCAGGCCGGTGTGGCCCGCTATCTGCTCGCCGTGGGCGGCAATAACGGCGGGCAGCCGGTCGGTGCCGTCCACCACGGCGGCTCGCTCCCAGGTCAGGTGATTAAGCCCGACATGGTCCAGCAGCACGTGCGCCGGCGGGACGTCGAGCAGCGCGGCGAACTCCCGCTGGAAGCCGATCGCGACATTGCACAACCCGATAGCCCGGTGCCCGGCGTCAAGCAGTGCCCGGGTGACGATCCCGACCGGGTTGGTGAAGTCGATGATCCATGCGCCTTCGGCAGCACGTCGGCGGGCCCGTTCAGCGATATCAAGGACTACCGGGACGGTACGGAGTGCCTTCGCGAACCCGCCCGCCCCGGTGGTTTCCTGGCCGATGCAGCCGTACTCCAGCGGCCAGGTCTCGTCGCGGTGGCGGGCGGCCTGGCCGCCGATCCGCAGCTGGAGCAGGACCGCTCCGGCGCCGTCCAGGGCGCTGTCAAGGGCGGCGGTCCAGCGGACGGCAGCCGGGTGCCCGTGAGCGCGCATGATCCGGGCCGAGACCGGGCCGACAACGGACAGCCTGCCCTCGTCCGGGTCGGCCAGCACGAGCTCGGTGACCTTGACGTCGCCGGCCAGCCGGGCGATCCCGTCGACGAGCTCGGGGGTGTAGGTGGACCCGCCGCCGACGACTGCGAGCTTCATCCGAACGCCCTGATCTCCGCGCCGGACTGGGCGACATGGCAGGCGGCGGCGTGACGGGGCAGCAGCTCCCTGAGTTCCGGCGTGACGTGGTGACACTCGTCGATCGCCAGCGGGCACCGCCAGCGGAACCGGCAGCCTGGCGTGGGATCGATCACCTTGGGCGGCTCACCGCGGTCGGTCTCCGCCCCCACGGCCAGCGGCGCGCGCGGGTCGGGAACCGCGGAGAGCAGCAGCTGAGTGTAGGGGTGCCTGGGGTGGGCGAGGACGTCCTCGGTCGGGCCGGTCTCCGCGATCTGCCCCGCGTACATGACGATCAGCCGGTCGGCGACGTAGCGAGCACTGGCGATGTCGTGGGTGATGTACAGGATCGACACGCCCTGGGAGTCGCGCAGGCCGGTCATCAGGTTGAGCAGCCCGATGCGGATGGAGACGTCCAGCATGGAGACGGGCTCATCGGCCAGGATCAGCTTCGGCCGCAGCGCCAGGGCCTGGGCGAAGCCGACCCGCTGCCGCTGGCCGCCGCTCAGCTCGTGCGGGAACCGCTGCAGCACCTCGCTGGCCGGGGTCAGCCCGACCGCGGTGAACACCCGCTCGGCCTCCTCGCGCCGCTGGCCGGCGGACAGTT
>DATGVY010000739.1:0-4103 GCA_035299845.1 Streptosporangiaceae bacterium | reverse complement strand
TGGGCGCTACGGCCGCCGCCCTGCTCTTCGGCTTTGCCAACTCGCTGCAGGCCACGTTGTCCACCATCAATGTCCCGATCTCGTCCTACTTCCTGCTGATGACCCCCTATGTGGCCACCATCATCGCGGTAGCCGGGCTGGTCGGCCGGGTGCGGGCCCCTGCCGCCGACGGAAAGCCGTACGTGAAGGCTTGAGTAGCGACGCACCCGCCGCCGGGCCAGCCCGCGGCCAGCCGGGCACGGCGGCAGACGATCCGGGCGCCGCTCCGGCAGGCGATCCGTATTCGGCGGCGGCCGCGAGCGCGGCCGCCCTGGCCGAGCGCACCGGCCAGGGCGAGCACGACGTGGCCATCATCCTGGGCTCCGGCTGGGCGCCCGCGGCCGACGCGCTGGCCGCGGCCGCCGGGCCAGGCGCGGCCGCCGCGCAGCGCAAGCCGGCCGCGCAGCGCAGGCCAGCCGCGCACGGCCAGCCGGCCGCGCACGGCCAGGCCAGCACCGAGGTGCCGCTGGCCGATCTCGGCGGGTTCCCGCCGCCCACCGTGGCCGGCCACTCCCCGGTCGTCCGCTCGCTGGTCATCGGCGGCCACCGGGTCCTGGTCTTCCTGGGCCGCACGCACCTGTACGAGGGCCACCCGGTCGAGACCGTCGTGCATGGCGTGCGGACCGCCGTGGCGGCCGGCTGCCGGGTCGTCGTCCTCACCAACGCGGCTGGCGGCATCCGGGCTGGATACCAGGTCGGGCAGCCGGTCCTGATCCGCGATCACCTCAACCTCACGGCGCGCTCACCGCTGGCCGGGCCCCCGCCCCCGGACGGCTACCCCTCCCGGTTCACCGACCTGACCGGCCTGTACTCGGTGCGGCTGCGGGAACTGGCCCGCCGCGCCGACCCTGGCCTGGCTGAGGGCGTCTACGCGGCCCTGCCAGGACCGCACTACGAGACGCCGGCCGAGATCGCCATGCTGCGCGGGCTCGGCGCCGATCTGGTGGGTATGTCCACCGTGCTTGAGGCCATCGCGGCCCGCCACCTGGGCGCCGAGGTGCTGGCGATCTCGCTGGTCACCAACCTCGCGGCCGGCCTGGCGCCCAGCGGCCTCGACCACCGGGAGGTCATCGCCGCCGGGCGGGCCGCCTCAGCCAGGATGGGCGCGCTGCTCGCCGGGATCCTGCCAGGGATCGGCTGAGGGTGATCTCCGCGGACCTCCGCGCGCGGATCGACGCGTGGATCGCCGATGACCCGGATGAGCGGGACCGCGACGAGCTGCGCGCGCTGCTGGCCGACGACAGCGCGGCAGCAGGCGCCGAGCTGGCGGACCGGTTCGGCGGACGGCTGGAGTTCGGCACTGCAGGGCTTCGCGGCGCCGTCGCGGCCGGCCCGAACCGGATGAACCGCGCGGTGGTCCGCGCCGCCACCGCCGCCCTGGCCGGCTGGCTGCGGGCACGCCAGCCCAACCCGGTCGATGTGGCACTGAGCGGGTTGGGTGCCGCTCAAAGCCACATTCAGCGGGTGCCGGCTGGGGCGGACACGGGCCCGGCTGGGGCGGACACGGGCCCGGCTGGGGCTGCGGCTTCGGCTGAGGCTGGCGCCAGCGTGGTGATCGGCTGTGACGCCAGGCACCGCTCGGATGAGTTCGCCGACGAGGCAGCCCGCGTGCTGGCCGGCGCCGGCCTGCGGGTGCACATGCTGCCGCCGCGCCAGCCGACGCCGCTGCTCGCGTTCGCGGTGCGGCACCTGTCCGCGGCGGCGGGCATCATGATCACTGCGAGCCACAACCCGCCCGCCGACAACGGCTACAAGGTCTACCTCGCGGACGGCGCGCAGATCGTGCCGCCGGCCGACGCCGAGATCGAGGCCGCCATCCGCGCACTCGGGCCGCTGGCGCAGGTGCCGGTCGCCGTCGACGGCAGCCCGCTCATCATCCGGCACGGCGACGAGATCGCTGACGCCTACACCAGCGCGGTCAGCGCGCCGTTCCGCGCCCCGACCAGCGCCACCTGGCTGCGGTTCGTCTACACGCCGCTGCACGGCGTCGCGGCCGGGCTGGCCCTGCGGGCTTTCGAGCAAGCCGGCTTCCCGGCGCCGGATGTCGTCGCTGCCCAGGCCGCGCCCGACCCCGACTTCCCGACGGTCGCCTTCCCGAACCCCGAGGAACCCGGAGCGCTCGACCTGGCGCTGGCGCAGGCCCGCCGGTCCGGCGCCGACCTGGTGATCGCCAACGACCCGGATGGCGACCGGCTGGCCGTAGCCGTGCCCGATCCGCAGGCGGCGGGCGGCTGGCGGACGCTGACCGGCGATCAGCTCGGCGCGCTGCTCGGCGCCTACATTCTTGAACGCACATCTGCCGGGCCAGCGCCCGAGCAGAGGCTGGTCGCGACGACGGTGGTGTCCGGCACCATGCTGTCCAGCATCGCCGCGGCAGCCGGCGCTCATTATGCAGAGACGCTGACCGGATTCAAGTGGATCGTCCGGGCAGCAGGGAACGAGCGCAACCTCCGTTTCGTCTTTGGCTATGAGGAGGCGCTCGGCTACTCGATCGGCACTGTGGTGCGGGACAAGGACGGCATCGGGGCCGCGCTTGCCGCGCTCAGCCTTGCCGCCAGGGCCAGGTCAGGAGGCGAGTCGCTGCTTGATGCCTACGACGCACTCGAAGTGGCGCATGGGGTCCACCTGACCGGGCAGCTCACGCTGCGGACCGCAACGCCGGTCGAGATCATGGCGCGGCTGCGGGCCATGCCGCCGGGGGCGCTCGGGGCGCTTGAGGTGATGTCCGTAGCCGACCTGACCGGCGGGACAAGGGAATTGCCGTCAGCGGACGTGCTGACATACCGGCTGGCCGGCGGGCGAGTCGTCATCCGGCCGAGCGGGACCGAGCCGAAGATCAAGGCCTACCTTGAGGTGGTCGAGCCGGTCAGCGGCGGGCGGCTGACAGAGGCGCGGCGCGCGGCGCAGGCCCGGATGGGCCCGCTCCGCGAGGCGGTGCAGGCCTTGCTCACCAGCTAGTGGTGTGGCGCTGACCCGCGCCCGGACCCTGCCGCGATGCGAGCCGGAGCGGCGCCCGCCTGCGACGCCTGGCCCGGGCGCCTGTTCGCTCAGTCGGCGACGGCCAGGATCACGTCGGACGCCTTGACCACCGCGATAACCTCACGGCCAGCGGCCAGGCCGAGTTCATCCGCAGCCTCGACTGTGATGGAGGCCACCAGCCGGACGCCCCCCGCGTCAAGCTCGACGTTGGCTGTTGCCTCACCGCGAGTAACGCCGGTGACCCGCGCATTGATCTGATTACGTGCGCTGAGCTTCATTCTGGTGTGAATCTCCGTTCAAGGTAATCGGGATTCCGCTAACGCCGGCTGACGGCGGTAGTCATAGTGTGCCGGAGTCCGCCGCGTACCGGCGTCCGCCGGGGCCGCACCGCGTGTCGTGCCGCCCGAGGTACCTGGCCATCGGCCGCGGCGCAGTGCCCGGCGACCCCTCCCGCCTTTCGCCGTGCGGCTGCGGCCGTGGCAAGCTCGATAGCATGACCATGCCTCACGAGGATCCGGCCTGCGCTGCGGCGCACGGTCATGCACCTTCCGCCGCGAACGGGCGGACACTCGTCGCGGTGTTCTTCTCGCCAGTGGCCGCGTGCCTGCTGCATTTTGGCCAGGACTCGGGATTCCGCCCGGTGCTCGTGGATCCCGACCCCGAGCGCGCCGACGCAGCGCGGAGCGCGGGCCTCACGCCGGAAGCCGGCCTACCCGCCTACCTTGACGATGCCGCCGACGTGGTCGTCACCGATCACCACCGGCCGGAACTCGGCGCCATGCTCCGCGACGCGCTGGCCAGCCAGGCGCGGTGGGTCGGGGTGATGGGCAATCCCAACCATCCCGCACCGCATATCCCCGCGCTGGCAGAGCTCGGCGTGCCGCCCGGCGAGATCGCCCGCGTGCACCGGCCGATAGGCCTCAACATCGGCTCGCACTCTCCGGCTGAGATCGCCATCTCAACCCTGGCGGGCCTGATCGCCGATCGTAACGGCCGGCCTGGCGGGTTCTCCTTCTAGCCACGACCTCCCTTGCTGGTCGCAGGGCTGGCTGGTCGCGGGGGCTGGCTGATCGCGGGGCTGGCTG
>DATGVY010000738.1:0-6142 GCA_035299845.1 Streptosporangiaceae bacterium | reverse complement strand
GCAACAGGTCAGGCTAGTCGTGCCAGCTGCCGGGCCGTGTTGATCTCCTGTGATGGTGCTGCACGCTTGCGCGGCTGGCGATGGTCAGCAGCTCGGCGTCACTGCAGCCCGGTGCCGGGTCTCGCCGCGGGCGGTCGCTCTGGCCGAGGGCCCGGGCGGGGGGATCGGCCCGGACGCTGCGCCGCGGGATCGCGGGCCGGGCTGAAGCCGTTCCGCGGGCCGGTTCCGCCGCCCGGATGACGGACTGCCCCCCGGCCAGCTGACAGCCCGCGCGTAGTGTCGAACCTGATCCGCGGCAAGCCATGCGGGGTCGAGGAGGTTCACATCATGTGTCGTTGGCTGGCGTACTGCGGGGAGCCGCTGCGGCCATCCGAGCTGATCTTGCACCCCCGGCACTCGCTCGTTGCGCAGTCGTTGGATTCTCCGCTCGGAGCGGAGACGGTCAACGGTGACGGGTTCGGGTTCGGCTGGTACCCGGCGGACCGGCGAGGGGCAATGTTTCCGGGCTGTTCCGCAGCACCGAGCCCGCATGGAATGACCAGAACCTGCGCGAGCCCACCCAGGCCGTCGAGTCTCCGTTGTTCTTCAGCCATGTCCGCGCCGCGGCCGGGCCGCCGATTCAGCAGACCAATTGTCACCCGTTCCGGTTCGAGAACTGGCTGTTCATGCACAACGGCGCCCTTGCCGGGTTCGGCTCGGTGAAGCGTGACCTGGCCTTTGCGGTCGACTCGTCGCTGTACCCCCATATCAAGGGGACCACGGACTCGGAGGTGCTGTTCCACCTCGCCTTGACCCTGGGGCTGCGCGAGGATCCGGTAGCCGCGATGGCGAAGGCCATCCAGCTGGTGGAGTCGGCCGGCCACGAGCACGGGTTGGACTTCCCGATGCAGGGGACTGTCGCAGTCTCCGACGGCATGACTGTGTGGGCCTTCCGGTACTCCTCGCAGCAGCAGACGCGCACCCTGTGCTCGGCCGCGCACGGCGCCGCCAAAACCGCGGGTGGCGGGCAAAGGCTCGCTGGCGACGAGGTCGCCGTCGTCACGCACCCGCTTCACCTTTCGGCTTCGGCAGTACCTCAAGGGGAGTGTGCGGTTCTTCGCGCTGGCCGGCGCGATTGCCGGCCTGCTCCTCGCCACGGTCGTCCGCCAGGATGATCTTTCTTGGGAGTCGTCGTGTTGCATGTCCGGCTTAACCTGATCACCGCGGATCCGCTTCGGCTGAGCGAATCTGTCAGTTACATCGAGAGAGAGGTCCGCCCGGCGGTCGAGGGCCAGCGAGCCAATCTGGGGATGTCGCTGCTGGCGAACCCCGAGATCGGGGTCGCGGTACTCGAATCATTCTGGGTGTCGCACGATGCGCTGCTGGACAGCGAGCAGGCAGTAGCGCCCCTGCGCGGCGAAATTGCTCGGCGGGCCGGGGGAACGGTCACCGCCGAGCGCTACCGGATTCCGGTTTTCGAGCGCGAGGCACCGTTGCGCGGCGGGGAGGGGGTCCGGCTGACGCGGATGGAGGCCGAGCGGTCAGCGTTCGAGGACGCCATCGAGGCGTTCGGGGATACCGCGGTCCCGTGGCTGGCGGAAACCACCGGGTTCCGCGGCGCGCTGCTGTTCGCCGACCCGGCCTCCGGGCATCTGATCAGCGAGACCGTCTGGCGGGACCCGGCTGCGCTGGCCGCAAGCCCGAGCGCCGCCGCGGTGGCCCGGGTCGGTGGCGTAGACCCGGCTCAATGCGTGATCCGGGCGGTTGAGGAGTACACCCTGGTGTTCAGTTCCGCGCGGAAAGCCTGACCGGCTGCCTGGCCAGGTTCACGTCCACGGGAGTGGTGTATGGGGTAGCTGATCCGGTTGTGACTGGCTTGCCTGGTTACGGGCGTGTCGGTGTGAACTGAGACGGCCTCCTCGCGCTCCTGGTCCTGGGCCAAGGACCTGGGCCAATCCCGTGCCTGGCACGCCGCCTGGCACTCCGGATGGCCGGCGCAGGCGATGATACTGATCGGCGACCTGTCCGGGCACATGTTCCCAGGCTGTCCCCAATGTGAGATGGCCATGACCGCGAAGCAAGTCCTTCCTGCCGGGCCCGCGTGCCCGGACCTGCTCCGTGATGGGGACCTTGGTCCCTGGCCTGGCGGGCGTACCGGAAGAACGATGAGGATCCAGAGAACTGGAACGGGAATGGGCATGAGGACTGACGTGGCAGGCCAGTATGAGGACGGCAGGGGGAGTGGCCCCGTTCCTGCTGCGAGGGCGAAGGTGGGGCGCGGGACTGCGGTTCTCATTGTGAAGCCTGTTGGGTGCTGTTGACGGGAAGGGCCGGGACATGACAGACAACGCGTCTGTGCGCGGGAAGGACGGCCTGGGAAAGCCCGGGACCGCACAGAGGGCTGGCGCTGTGACCGGCGCAACGGCCCAGAGGATCGACTCGGCGGCGCTGGGGACGGCGTTCCCGCGCACGTCGCACTTGCTCATGCTCGAGTTCGGGGACCGTAAGGACTTCGATGACCCGCGCAGGGAATGGCGGCGGCTGTTCTCGGAGTTGCTGGGCACCTTCGCGCTGGTCCTGGCCGCCGCAGGCGGCGGGCTTTTGCACGCGAAGGGGCAGATCAGCCTGTCCGCGGCGGTCGTCGCGCCGGGCCTGATGGTGATGGCGATCATCTTGTTCATGGGCGCGGTCTCCGGCGCGCACCTGAACCCGGCCGTGTCGCTGGCCTTCGCGCTGCGCCGGGACTTCCCGTGGCGGCGCGTCCCCGGCTACATCATCATCCAGCTCCTCGGCGCAACGCTGGCCTGCCTGTTCCTCCGCCTGGTGTTCGGGAACATCGAGCATCTCGGGGCGACGCTGCCGGGCCCCGGGTACCACAGCTGGCAGGCCCTGCTGATGGAGATCGTGCTCACCGCGCTGCTGGTCAGCGTGATCCTCGGCACCGCATCCGCCGCGCAGAACGTCGGCGCGATCGCCGCGCTCGGCGTCGGCGGCTACATCGCGCTGGCCGGCCTGTGGGCAGCACCGGTCAGCGGCGTGTCGATGAACCCGGCCCGCTCCTTCGGCCCCGCCCTGGCCAGCGGCGACTGGACGAGTTACTGGGTGTACCTCGCGGGGCCGATCGCCGGCGCGCTGATCGCCGTCGGCTTCGCGTTCGTGCTGCGCGGCCGCGGCGGCGACGTCATTTCCCGCGCGGCGGGCTCCGGCGTACTGGACGAGGAAGCCCTCACCGCCAAGGCGAGGCTGTCCGAGGAAATCGAGCAAGGCAAGGTCGTCCCCCCGGGTATCGCCGGCACCGATACGCAGCGCAGCGGCCAATGAAATCTCGCAGCTTCGAGTTCTGGCTTGCCCCATGCTGTCAGGTCGCCAGCCCTCGGTCGAGCGGGTCGGCGCCATGGGCGCTTCCGGCTGCTATTGGGTCCGCAGTCAACTCTGATCATCTCAGGCTGGAGCATCCGCCACGCCCCTGGCGGCACGTGCCGCCTTGCGGCTCGCAACGAAGTATTTCACGCCTTCCATGGTGAGATACGCAGTCACGACGGCAATCAAGACCGGCGCGGTCTGGAGCCCGCCCACCTGCGACACGCAGCGAGCAGCACCACCGTGAACGGTGCGGCGACTAGCGCCCCGGGGACGGCGGCAAACACGCATGTGAACGCCAGTCCGAGTGGCACACCCGGGATGAGCTGGTGGACGAAGACTCCTGCGGTTCCTCCGATGAACAGCGCCGGGAATATTGGGCCGCCGATGAATCCGCTCCCTTGGCTCACTGCGAAGGTGAAGATCTTTGCGATCACGATGGCGGCCAGCAGGCCGGCGCCGAGCGTGCTCGCGTCGCTAAGCACCGTCTTGAGCTGAGCGCTGCCGGTGAAGAGCGTCAGTGGCAGGGCCACGCCGACGACCCCGAATAGCACGCCTCCGAGGGGGGATCGTGCAATGTCCGGAATCCGGCCGAGCAAACGCGCCGCCAGTGCCATAAATAGGACCAGTACGGTCACCACCACAGCCGAGAACCAGCCCAGGAGAACTCCCGCCAGGAGCTGCCAGTCCTCGAATCTGTACTGCGGCACCTTGTAGATATCGAGAAACACGGCTCCTGCAATGGCGAAGTAGATACCGAAACCGGCGCTCGCACGCTATTAACCACCATCGCCGGCGCCACGGTCGGCCGGCCTGACCGGATTCATGGTCACCGTGAGTGTCCAGTTCGATCGGCCGCACTCTGGGTGTCTCGCTGTTGGCAGCCGGACGGGCTCGCGGACCGGTCTTTGGCAGCCGTTCCACCTAGGTGAATCGGGCCGGTAGGTGATGCCGGGTCACCTGCCGGAGTGCGAGCCTGCGCGTGATGGGCAGCGATTCGGCGCGGTGGAGGTACCGGCTGGTCCTTCGCGGCAGGCTGGGCGATCGCTTCGGTTCCTGGAGTGTTGTGGGCCCGGATGGACATCGGGAGACGATGAGGATGTCGGGTGAGCGCGGCCGTTGCGCTGGGCAGCGGATAGAAAGGAGCCGATGATGAGTGTGCGGACGGTTGAGGCTACGCCCGAGGGTGGACACCGCTACCAGCTCGATTCCGGGCTGGGGCGGCTGGCCCCGGCGGAACGTGCTGAGCGGGGTAAGGAGGCACGGGCCGCGGTGCCGCGGGACAGCCATGCGGTGTTCGACCCGCTGCCAGGCCGGCCCGACCCGCTGAGCCTTCTGGAAGAGCAGGCGAAGGCGCGGGTGCCGGAGCTGGTGCCGGCGCGGTGGGGCCGGATGATGGTCTCTCCGTTCACTTTCTACCGCGGCGCTGCCGATGGCCGCCGACCTGGCTTCCACGCCGGTGTCCGGGCTGGCGGTGCAGGCGTGCGGGGATGCGCACTTGTCGAACTTCGGCATCTTCGGCTCCGCTGAGCGCCGCCTGGTCTTTGATGTCAATGACTTCGACGAGACGCTGGCCGGCCCGTGGGAGTGGGACGTCAAGCGGCTTGCTGCCAGCCTGGACGTGGCCGGGCGCGGCAACGGGTTCACGGCAAGGACCGCCGCGAGATCGTCACCGCCGCTGTCGCCCGCTACCGGCAGGCGATGCGGAGCTTCGCCGCGATGACCAACCTGGACGTCTGGTACGCGCACGCGGATCTGGATCAGCTGCGGGCGGAGTTTGAATCTCAGATGAAGAAACGCCAGCGCAAGATGGTGGACAAGGGCATGGCCAAGGCGCGAACCCATGACAGCATGCAGGAAGTGGCCAAGCTGACCCGTGTCGTGGACGGTCGGCCGCAGATCATCGCCGACCCGCCGCTGCTGGTGCCGATCACCGACCTCCTGCCCAAGGAGCAGGATCTGCACGCGTTCCGGGAGCAACTCACCGGCCTGCTGGCCAACTACCGGCGCACGCTAGAGACCGACCGCCGGTTCCTGCTCGAGCAATGCGAGTTCACCGACATGGCCCGCAAGGTCGTCGGCGTCGGCAGCGTCGGCACCCGCTGCTGGATCGTGCTGATGCTCGGCCGTGACGGCTCCCGATCCGCTGTTCCTGCAAGTCAAGGAGGCAGACAAGTCGGTCCTGGCCGCATTCGCCGGCGCCAGCAAGTACGCCGACCAGGGGCAGCGGGTGGTCGCCGGGCAGCGGCTGATGCAAGCATCCAGCGACATCTTCCTCGGCTGGCAGCGCACCGAAGCCGAGCTGGAGGGCAAGCAGCGCGACTTCTACATCCGGCAGCTACGGGACTGGAAATACTCCATCGGCATCGAGAATCTAGTGCCGCACGGCATGCGGATCTACGGCGAGATATGCGGGTGGACGCTGGCGCGAGCACACGCGCGCTCGGGGGACCGGATCGCCATCGCCGCCTACCTGGGCGGCTCCGACGTGTTCGACCAGGCCATCACCCGATCCGCCGCCGCCTACGCCGACCAGAACGAGCGCGACCACAAATCGCTTGTTGACGCCGTCGCCTCTGGACGGATAATCGCCGAAACCGGCATGTGAGATCCGGCTGGCTCGGCGCTGCATGCGTGCGGCAGCAGCGCACGGAATTGGCCGGCAAGGCGGGCAGGAGCATTTGGCGATGACGGCTGCACCGCCGGAAAGCCCGGTCACCGAAGCAGTCCGCAGCCTGGAGGTGCGCTGGATCTTCCCGGGCCAGCTGGAGGCCGCGGTGGCCGGATGGTTCGGGCGGTTCCC
>DATGVY010000737.1:0-3563 GCA_035299845.1 Streptosporangiaceae bacterium | reverse complement strand
TCCGGTCGGAGAACGTGGCGTAGTGCTGCTGGGCGAGCAGCGTGGTCGGCACCAGGATCGCCACCTGCTTGCCGTCCTGCACCGCCTTGAACGCACCCTGACCGCGATCTCGGTCTTGCCGTAGCCGACGTCGCCGCAGATCAGCCGGTCCATCGGCACCGGCCGCTCCATGTCGCGCTTGATCTCGTCGATGGCGGCGAGCTGGTCTGGCGTCTCCACGTAAGGGAACGCGTCCTCAAGCTCGCGCTGCCATGGCGTGTCCGGGCCGAACGCGTGCCCTGGGGACGCGGTACGCGCCGAGTACAGCCGGATCAGCTCGGCCGCGATCTCCCTGACCGCCTTGCGGGCCCGGCCCTTGGTCTTGGCCCAGTCGGCGCCGCCCAGCCGGTGCAGGCTCGGCGCCTCGCCGCCGACGTACCTGGTGACCTCGTCCAGCTGGTCGGTGGGCAGGTACAGCCGGTCGGGCGGCTGCCCGCGCTTGCCCGGCGCGTACTCGATGACCAGGTACTCCCTGGTCGCGCCCTGCACCGTCCGGCTGGTCATCTCCAGGTACCTGCCGACGCCGTGCTGCTCGTGCACGATATAGTCGCCGGGCGTCAGCTGGAGCGGGTCGATGCCGCCGCGGCGCCTGCTCGGCATCCGCTGGGCATCCCTGCTGCCGGCGCGCTGACCGGCCAGGTCACTCTCGGACAGCACAGCGAGCCGCACCGACGGCCAGCTGAACCCGTGATCGATCATGCCGGTAGCGACATGCGCGACGCCGGGTTCCGGCGGGTCGCTGAGATCACCGGCCCGGGCGCCGAGGCCCTCGCCGCGCAGCAGCTCGGCGAGCCGCTGGGCCGGCCCGTGGCCCTCGGTGACCAGGACGACCCGCCAGCCCCGGGTCAGCCATTGTCCGACGTCGGCGAGGACGCGCGCGGTATCGCCGCGGTAGGCCTCCGCGGGGCTGGCTTCCATGCTGAACGAGGGGCGGCTGGTTTCATCCCCCGCGTCGGCAGCATCGGGCCCGTGGCCAGATCCGTCCGAAGACTGCGTAATGGCCGTATTTTCTGACTGGAACGGGGCAATCGTCCACCAGGGCAGGCCCAGTGCCGCCGCCGCCGCGCGCACGCGCGTGATCGGCTGGAACACGGCGGCGCCGAGGTCAATGGGCATCTGCGCCCCGGCGGCCGCGCTCACCCAGGAAGCCTCAAGGAATTCCTGGCTGGTGCGGACAAGATCGGCGGCCCTGGCCCGGATCCGCTCAGGATCGCAGGCCAGTACGCAGCCGCCGCGGGGAATGTAGTCGAGCAGCAGGTCCATCCGCCCGGCGAGCACCGGCGCGAATGCCTCCATGCCCTCGACCGTGATGCCGTCGGCGAGCTTGCCGAGCACGTCGGCCAGGCCGGGATGCGCTGCCGCCAGTTCCTTGGCGCGCTCCCGGACGGCAGGGGTCAGCAGCAGCTCGCGGCAGGGCGGCGCCCACAGGCCGTCGGCGGCGGTCTGCAGGCTGCGCTGGTCGGCGACCTTGAAGTACCTGATGTCCTCGACCGTGTCGCCCCAGAACTCGATCCTTACCGGGTGCTCCTCGGTCGGCGGGAAGACATCGAGGATGCCGCCGCGGACGGCGAGCTCGCCGCGATTGCCGACGAGCTCGGTCCTGGCGTAGCCGATCTCGACCAGCCGGACGAGGACATCGTCGAGGTCTGCGTCCTGGCCAGCCCGCAGCCTTACCGGCTCAAGCTCGCCCAGCCCGCCGACGATCGGCTGGAGCAGGCCGCGGACCGGGGTGGCGACGATGGTCAGCGGCCCTGATCTCGGATCACCCGTGGTGTCGGGGCGGGCCAGCCGCCTGAGCACCGCGATCCGCTGCCCGGAGGTGTCGGAGCGCGGCGAGAGCCGCTCGTGCGGCAACGTTTCCCACGGCGGGAAGTAGGCCGCGGTTGCGGCGGGCAGCAGCGAGTTCAGCGCGGCCGTCAGGTCTTCGGCCTCGCGGGCGGTGGCGGTGACCGCGAGGACGAACCGGGCGGCCGCCGGCGGTTGGCCCGCTCCCGCGCGCGGGGCTGCCGGGGGCTGGCCGGCCGCGCCCGGCCCGGCCGCGCCCTGGCCCGCGTCGCCCGGGCCCGCGTCGCCTTGGCCCGCGTCGCCTTGGCCCGCGTCGCCCTGGCCCGCGTCGGCCTGACTGGTGATGCCCTGGCCGGCGTCGCCCTGGCCCGCGTCGGCCTGACTGGTGATGCCCTGGCCGGTCAGCGCGGCGGCCAGGATCGGGCGGAGCGCCGGCGGGCCGACGAGGTCAGCGCCCCCGGTGGCGGCCAGGGCGGGGTGGCTGGTCTCGCCGTCGGCAAGTTCGAGGGCGCGCCGCAGCTGCGGATCATCTGCGATAACTCTGAGAAGACCGGAGAGGCTCATTGCATCCCTGCATAGGCAGCACGAAGTGCCCGTGTCCGGCTGGCTGCGGGCCCCAAGTGGCCCCTCGGGACCGTCGGAAGCCGGAACACGGGACGCCTTCAGTCTACGGGCACTGCGGGAAACCGGGGTCGCCTGAACGGTCAGCCCGATGAGCCCGGCGGCGATCAGCTGCGGGAGATCAGCCCACCGCAGGACACGGCGGCTGGCCTGCCCCGCTCTGGCCTCCCCTTCCGTGTACCCTCGGGTGCCTGGCGGCTTCGAGCGCTTCTTCCGCCCGCGCCCGCTGCGCCGCGGGCGGGGCGGCGGGCTGACGCCGCCGGCCGGGCGCCGCGGGGCCAGCGCGATGGAGCAGGCGCGATGGAGCGGGCGCCATGGAGCTAGCGCCATGGAGCTAGCACCGTGCCGGACGGAGGATGACGTGACTGCTGGGGCGCACGCCGATGCGGCTGCCGAGGTTGCCGGGTGGCCGTCGTGGACCCTCGGCGAGCGGCAGCTCGCTGACCTGGAGCTGCTGCTGTCGGGAGCGTTCGCGCCGCTGACCGGCTTCATGGGCGCGGCAGATGTCGCCGCGGTCGCGGAGTACGCGACGCTGGCCGACGGCACCCCGTGGCCGTTTCCTGTCACTCTTGAGGTACCCGAGGATGCGATTGCGCCGGACGCCGGTCACGTCATGCTGCTCGAGCCGGAGGGCACGCCGCTGGCCGTACTCGACGTCACCGGCCGGAGCCTGGTCACCGCCGGCCCGGGCAACGGCGAGCGCCCGCTGATCCGGCTGGCCGGCCGGCTAACGGCGCACCGGGAGCCTGAGCACGGGCCATTCCGGCGGCTGCAGCGCAGCCCGGCAGAGGTCCGGGCCGAGCTCGGCGGCGAGCCCGCGCTCGCCTTCGCCACCCGTGGCCCGCTGAACAGCCGCCAGATCGGGCAGTTGCGGCATCTGGCCGGGCAGCTTAAGGCCAGGATCTTGCTGCTGCCGCTGATCTCGGGACCGGCCGAGGTGGTGACAACGCCAGAGGCGCTGATCCGGGTCATGCTCGCCGCGACGGCAAGCCTGCCGCCCCGGACCATGGTCGTGCCCGTCCCGCTGGCGCCGCGCGGCGGCGGGCCCGGGCTTGAGCTGGCGGCCCGTGCCCTGGTCGCTGCCGCATACGGGGCCACGCATCTGTTCGGCGACAGTG
>DATGVY010000736.1:0-16470 GCA_035299845.1 Streptosporangiaceae bacterium | reverse complement strand
TCGAAACTGGCAGCGGGCCGGATAGTGTCAAGCTGTGGCCAGAGCCGAGGCCGGCGCCGGCGGCAGTCTGTTCGACGCGGCCGAGCAAGAAGCAGCACTCGCTGCGGCGCCGCTTGCCGTCCGGATGCGGCCGCGGGCACTTGACGAGGTGATCGGGCAGCGCCACCTGACCGGCGAGGGGACTCCCTTCCGCAAGCTGGCCGACCATGACGCGGCGATGTCACTGCTGCTCTGGGGTCCGCCCGGAACTGGGAAGACGACGCTGGCGCAGGTTATCAGCAATGTCACCAGGCGGCGCTTTACCGAGCTGTCCGCGGTCGCGGCCGGCGTCAAGGATGTCCGCGCGGCGATCGACGCCGCCCGGCGCGAGCTCGGCCTCACCGGCAGGCAGACCGTGCTGTTCATCGACGAGGTGCACCGGTTCAACAAGGCACAGCAGGACGCGCTGCTGCCCGCGGTGGAGAACCGGTGGGTGTCCTTCATCGGCGCGACCACGGAGAACCCGTTCTTTTCCGTCGTCGGACCGCTGCTGTCCCGGTCGCTGCTGCTCACCCTGGAGCCGATCAGCGACGACGACATGCGCACGGTGATCGAGCGGGCGGTGGCCGACGAGCGCGGCCTCGGCGGCGGCGTCACCCTGGCCGACGGGGTTACCGACCTGCTCGTCCGGCTGGCCGGCGGTGACGCGAGGCGGGCGCTCAGCTACCTGGAGGCGGCCGCGCTCGGGGTCGCGGCCGGCGCCGTGGTGGACATCGCTGGCGTCGAGCGGGCCGTGGACCGGGCGGCCGTGCGCTACGACCGCGGCGGCGACCAGCACTACGACGTGATCAGCGCCTTCATCAAGAGCATGCGGGGCAGTGACGCCGACGCCGCGCTGCACTACCTGGCCAGGATGATCGAGGCAGGCGAGGACCCCAGGTTCATCGCCCGCCGGCTGATCGTGCATGCCAGCGAGGACGTCGGGCTGGCGGACCCGTCGGCCCTGCAGGCCGCCGTCGCCGCCGCGCACGCCGTCGAGTTCGTCGGGCTGCCGGAGGCCAGGATCAACCTGGCCCAGGCCGTCATCCACGTGGCGCTGGCCCCGAAATCCAACGCCGTGGTGAAGGCGATCAACTCCGCCGCCCGAGATGTCCGGGCAGGCCTGATCGGCCCCGTTCCCGTCCATCTGCGGGACGCCAGCTACCACGGTGCTGAGCGGCTCGGGCACGGCCGCGGCTACCAGTACCCGCATGACTTCGCCGAGGGAGTCGTCGCTGAGCAGTACGCGCCGGACGTGGTGGCCGGCCGCCGTTACTACGAGCCGTCCCGGCACGGGACCGAGGCGAGGTACGCCGAGCGCGCCGAGCGGCTCCGGGCCATCCTGGACGATGGCGACTCCCGGGCTGGCCCGGCCGTGCCGCCGCCGCACACGCGGTAGGGTCGGGCGGGTAAGCAGGCCGGGCGGCAGGCAGGCCGCAGGCCAGGCGGGCAGGTCCGCCACCAGGAAGCAGGCCGGCCCAGGCAAGCAGGCCGGGCAAAGCTGGCGAAGGAGCAGCCGGACGTGAACACCGGGCAGCTAGCGGAGCTGATCGCAGCGGGATTCTTCGCGGCGGGTGTATGCGCCGCCGTATACGTGCTGATCCGGCTGGCCAGGCTGATTTCCGCGGCCACCACGATGATGTCGGACTACCGCGATCGCGCCGACCTGCTGATCGATCGTGCCCAGGCGGCCGTCGACCGGGCAGGCGAGCAGCTCGCCAGGACCGGCTCCATCACCGCAAGCATGGACGATGTCACCGCCAACATGGCCGAGCTCTCCGGGCACGTCTCGGCCATGGCGGGCCTGGCCCGGGCCATCTCCGGCGGCTTCGGCGCGCCGCTGCTCAGGATTTCCGCGTTCGCCTACGGCCTGCGCCGGGCCACCGGGCTCCGCCTCGGCACCGCGCCAGGCGCCAGGCAGGCTATGACGGCGCCGACGCTCGGGCCGGCCATCGAGCAGCGCGCGCCCTCAGGCGCCCGCCCGCTTGCCGCTGCCCGTCAGCCCCTGAGCTCCCGCAGCGGAGCGCGTCGGTGATCGGCAGGCTGTGCTGGCTGGGGGCCGGCGTTGTGCTCGGCGTGACTGGCTACCGGCGGGCCAGCCGGCTCGTCCGCTCGATCCGCCCCGCCGCAGGCCGGGCGGGGCATTCCTGGCTCGCGATCCGGCCCGGTGCCCCGGCAGCCAGGTTGACCCGGCCTGCCGTGCACCGCAGCGGCACCGGGGAGCGGCGCGGGATCGGGCCGTTCGTGCATGACGTGCGGGATGGCATGGAGCTTTACCTGGATCGCCATTCCGGGCCGCCGGGCCCGCCCGGTACCGACAACGCGAAGGATGGCCGATGATGGAGTCGGCAGAGATTGCCCGCCGTTTCCTCAGCTTTTTCGAGCGGCGCGGGCACACCATCGTGCCCTCGGCCAGCCTGGTAGCCGATGACCCGACGCTGCTTCTTGTCAATGCCGGGATGAATCCGTTCAAGCCCTATTTTCTCGGCCAGCAGGCACCGCCTTTCCCGCGGGCGGCCAGCGCCCAGAAATGCGTGCGCACGCCGGACATCGAGGAGGTGGGCAAGACCACCAGGCACGGGACGTTCTTCCAGATGCTGGGAAACTTCTCGTTCGGCGACTACTTCAAGGACCAGGCCATCCCCTTCGCGTGGGAGCTGCTGACCGGGGCTGAGTCCGACGGCGGGTTCGGCTTCCCCCCCGGCCGGCTGTGGGCCACCGTCTACCACGACGACGACGAGGCAGCGAAGATCTGGCGGGACACCGTGGGCGTGCCGGAGGGGCGCATTCAGCGGCGCGGCATGGCCGACAACTTCTGGTCGATGGGCGTGCCGGGCCCGTGCGGGCCGTGTTCCGAGATCTACTACGACCGGGGGCCCGAGTACGGCCCCGAGGGCGGCCCCGTGGTGGACGAGGATCGCTACCTGGAGGTCTGGAATCTCGTCTTCATGCAGTACGCCCGCGGCGAGGGCCCGGGCAAGGAGGGCTACCCGATCACCGGCGAGCTGCCGTCGAAGAACATCGACACCGGGATGGGCCTGGAGCGGATGGCCGCCCTGCTGCAGGGCGTCGACAACATCTACGAGATCGACACGATGTGGAAGGTGCTCGACCGCGCGGCCGAGCTGACCGAGCAGAAATACGGCCGGGATCACCGGACCGATGTCGCGCTCCGGGTGGTCGCCGACCACGTGCGCACCGCCGTGATGCTCGTCGCCGACGGGGTGCTGCCGTCGAACGAGGCGCGCGGCTACGTGCTGCGCCGGATCCTGCGCCGGAGCATCCGCAACCTCCGGCTGCTGTCCGGCGCGCAGCGCGGCGGGTCTGGCGGCTCGCATGACGCCGACCGGGGCGGCCATGACGAGCGCTACCTGCACGAGCTGGCCGCGGTCGCGATCGATGCGCTCGGCGACCAGTACCCGGAGCTGCACCGCGATGCCCCGAACATCCACACCGTGATCGACGCGGAGGAATCCGTCTTCCTCGGCACACTGCGGACCGGTACCGCGATCTTCGACGCCGCGGTCGAGGAGACCAGGCGCCGGCGTGCCGTGACGATCCGCGGCGACCAGGCGTTCCAGCTGCACGACACCTACGGCTTCCCGATCGACCTGACCCTGGAGATGGCCGCGGAGCAGGGACTGGCCGTCGACGAGCCGGAGTTCCGCAGGCTGATGGCACAGCAGCGGCAGCGGGCCAAGCAGGACGCCGCGGGAAAGAAGACCGGCAATGCCGACATCTCCGTGTTCGCGGCCATCCTGGAGCGGTCCGGCCCGGTCACGTTCACCGGATACGACCAGGTGGCGGGCGAGGCGACGGTCACCGGCCTGCTAGTCGGCGGTGCCGCTGTGCCCGCCGCCGGGGCCGGCACCGAGGTCGACGTGGTGCTCGACCGGACCCCGTTCTACGCCGAGGGCGGTGGCCAGCTGGCCGACGCCGGCCAGCTCACCGTCCAGGCCAGCGGCGGCGGGCCGGATGCCGGCGGCCGGGTCGAGGTTCTCGACGTGCAGTCCCCTGTGTCCGGGCTCATCGTGCACAGGGGGCGGGTGACCAGCGGCGAGATCACCGTCGGCGCGCCCGTCTACACCGAGATCGACACCGGCCGGCGTCGCGCGATCTCCCGCTCGCATACCGCGACCCACCTTGTGCACCGTGCCTTCCGCGGCGCCCTCGGCGAGTCCGCTGCGCAGGCGGGCTCGGAGAACTCCCCTGGCCGGTTCCGGTTCGACTTCACGGCGGCCGGTGCGGTACCGCCGTCGGTCCTGCGCGACGCGGAGGACGAGGTCAATCAGGTCCTGATCACCGACCTGGACGTCCGCGCCTTCCACACGTCCATCGACGAGGCACGGGCGATGGGCGCCCTGGCGCTGTTCGGCGAGAAGTACGGCGAGCGGGTCCGCGTGGTCGAGGTCGGCGACTACTCCCGCGAGCTGTGCGGTGGCACCCACGTCGCGCGATCCGGCCAGCTCGGCCTGGTCAAGATACTCGGCGAGGCGTCGATCGGGTCGGGCGTCCGCCGGGTCGAGGCGCTGGTCGGGATGGACGCATTCCGCTTCCTGGCCCGGGAAAACGTCCTGGTCAGCCAGCTCAGCGAGCAGCTCAAGGCACCCAGGGAAGAGCTGCCGGAGCGCATCGCCGGGCTGGTAGGCCGGCTGCGGGACGCCGAGCGCGAGCTGCAGCGGATGCGGTCCAGCCAGCTGCTCGGCGCCGGTGCCGAGCTGGCCAGCAGCCCCGAGGACGTCAGCGGAGCCGCGTTCATCGGACACCAGGTCCCCGACGGCACTTCCGCCGACGGGATCAGGAAGCTCGCGCTCGACCTCCGCGGGCGGCTGCCAGCGCAGCGCCCGGGAGTGGTGGTGCTCGCGGGCATTCCGGCGGACCGGCCGACCGTGGTAGTGGCCGTCAACGACGCCGCGCGGAAGGCCGGCCTGACGGCGGGCGCGCTCGTGCAGCCCGCTGCCGAGGTACTCGGCGGTCGCGGTGGCGGCAAGGATGACATCGCGCAGGGCGGCGGGGCGCCGCTCGGAGCCGCAGCCCAGGAAGTAGTCGAGAAGGCATTTGACGTGGTTCGCGCTGTTGTTGGGAACACGATGGGGCCAGGTGGCGTAGCGTGAGACCGTGCTGCAGCCACATTGTTGCCGAGGTGATACCGGCGCCTCCGGGAGCGTGCCGTTGAGGCACGGCGTCCGGCTCGCCGTCGACGTCGGGGCCGTGCGGATCGGCGTCGCGCGCAGCGACCCGGACGGGCTGCTGGCCAGCCCGCTGACGACCGTTCCCCGCGGTCGCGGCGATCTTGACCGCCTGGCCGGGCTCGTGATCAGCAGCGATGCGGTTGAGATCATTGTCGGGCTGCCGACTGGCCTGTCCGGGCGGGAAGGCGCGTCGGCCGCCGATGCGCGGACCTTCGCAGCGGCCCTGGCCGGGCGGCTGGCGCCGCGCCAGGTCCGGCTGGTCGATGAGCGCTTCACGACCGTGATCGCGCACGATGCGCTGCGCCGCGGCGGCCGCGGCGGCAGGCAGCGGCGGGCCGTGGTGGACAAGGCGGCGGCGGCGCTCCTGCTGCAGGGGGCACTCGACACAGAGCGCTCGACCGGCCTGCCAGCGGGCGAGCTGGTGGCCGCGGCTGCCGGGGCTGCCCGGTGACCCGCGACGGGCGGTACGGGGAAGGCCTGCGGGATGACACGCACTGGCCGCCCGCCGCGGACGGAACGCTGCCGAATGGCTACGGCCGGCCGTCGAGACATGCCATGCCCCCCGATGACGAGCCTGGCGTGGCGGAACCTTACGACCAGCCGGGCGGCTACGGCGGCGAGCCGGACCGGGCCAGCGGCGCCCGCCACGGCGCAGCAGATCCCTATGGCCCGCAAGATCCCTACGCCGCGCAAGATCCTTACGCCCGGCCGGATCCCTATGCGCCGCCGGCGCCGAGGCGCTCCGGCGATCCGTACGCCGAACCGGATCCGTACGGCCGGCCCGCGCCCTACGCCGGCCACGACGCCTACGCCGACCCCCGTCCCTACCGGACGCCGGAGTCGCCAGGCCGGCCCGCCGCGTACAGTCCGCACGATCCCTACCACGGACAAGATCCTCTCGACCCGTCGGTGCCGTACGTGCCGCTGGACTCCTACGGCGAGTCGCAGGATGGCCAGCCGGGTTCCTACGGCCAGCCCGGTTCCCACGGCGAGCCGGACCCGTACGGCCGGGCGGATCCGCTGGGCGGCAGCGACGCCTACAGCCAGACCGATCCCCGCGGCGGCCAGGATCCGTACCGCCGCGACAGCTCGCCCGGGCACGGGCGTGACCCCTACGGCCCGGGCGATCCCTACCGCCCGGCTGATCCCTACCGCCCGGCTGATCCTTATGGCCCGGCCGGCCAGTACGGCCCGGCCGGCCAGTACGGCTCGCGAGACGGCTACGGCCAGCCGCCGGATTTCGGCTCCTACCCGCCCGGCGGGCCTGGCCAGCCGCACGATTCCCAGCCCCAGTCGGCCGTTCTTCCCGACCATGAGCGACAGTCTTTCCCCGGTCAGGGAACGGGGAGCCCTGGTCAGGGACCGGCAGCAGATCTGGCCGCAGGCTCGGCAAGCGGCCCGTTCCGCTGGCTGCCTCCCGCAGACCTGGCCGGCCCCGGGCAGCCAGCGACCGCTGACCGGGGTGACGACGGGGCTGACTACCTGCGCGGCGGAAGGCGATCCGGCGCCGGGCCGGCGGGTCACGGCGAACCGGCTGGCCTCGGCGACCTGCGTGGCAGCAGTCCTGACGGGTTCGGTCCTGCCGGGTACGGCCCGGCTGACTTCGGCCAGGCGGGCGGCTTCGGCCCGGCCGCGGAGGCCGCAGCCGGCGCCGCTGGATACGGCATGCCCGGCGGCGAAGGCTACCCGGCCGGCGGCGATCCGCGCTTCCCCGGGAGCGATCCCCGCTACCCGGCCGGCGGCGGCCCGGGCTATCCGGCCGGGGGCGACCCTCGCTATGCCACGCAGCAGTCCGGATTCGCCGACCGCGGCGACGCCAGGCCTGGCCGGGGCCGGGGACGCGGCCGGGCGCCCGCCGGGGACGCTGACCGCGGACCTACCGGGCAGCCCGGCAAGGAAACCAGCCGGGCAGCCGCCCGAGGACCCGGCCGGGAACCTGCGTCCGCGCCTGACCGCCCGCCGAAGCGCCGCCGCAGCGGCACGATCGCCGGCCTTATCGCCACGGTCGTCATCGTCGTCGTGCTCGGCGCGGCTGGCCTGTTCGGGTACCGCTATATCCAGGCCAAGCTGCACCCGGCGGACTTCACCGGCAGTGGCCACGGCTCGGTCCTAGTGGTCGTCAATCCCGGGGACAATGCCACGTTGCTGGCGCCCCGGCTGCAGAGGGCAGGGGTTGTCGCCAGCGCGGCCGCGTTCATCTCGGCGGCCAAGGCCAGCAGCAACCCGGACGGGCTCACGCCCGGGACTTTCCGGCTGCGCAAGGGCATGAACGCCGCGCTGGCCTTCCAGCTGCTGCTCAACCCGAAGGCGCGGATCCAGGCCACCGCCGCCATCCCGGAGGGGCTGCGGGAATCCCAGATCGTCGCCACCCTCGGCAAGGACACGCGCTACAAGCAGGTCGCCTACATGGAGGCGCTCAGGAATCCGAAGGTCCTCGGCCTGCCTTCGTTCGCCAACGGGAACCCGGAGGGCTACCTCTTCCCGGCGACGTACCAGATCCAGCCGGGCATGACCGCCCTGCAGATCCTGCAGGGCATGGTCCAGCGGTTCAGGCAGGAAGCCCAGAGCGTCAACCTCCCCGTCGCGGCGAAGGCAGCCGGCGTGTCCGAGAGCCACATCATCATCGTCGCCAGCCTGATCCAGGCCGAGGGCGGCAGGCTCTCTGACTTTCCCAAGATCGCCCGGGTGATCTACAACAGGCTGAACTCGGGGATGAAGCTGCAGCTCGACAGCACGGTCTTCTACGCGCTCGGCAAGTACGGGATCCAGGCGACGACCGCGGACCTGAGCACGAAATCGCCCTACAACACCTACCTGCACACCGGCCTGCCGCCGGGCCCGATCGACAGTCCGGGCGATGCGGCGATCAGGGCGGCGCTGCACCCGGTCGGGCCCCACAACTGGCTGTATTTCGTGACGGTGGATCCGCTGAAGCACATCACCAAGTTCACGGCGAGCGTGACCCAGTTCCAGCAGTTCCGGGCCGAGCTGGCGAACAACATCAAGAATCACCGCTGACGTCAGCCGCGACGACGCGATGCAGGCGGCGGTCCTCGGGTCACCGGTGGCCCACTCGCTGTCCCCGGTGCTGCATCGTGCCGCCTACCGGGCGCTCGGCCTGTCCGGCTGGAGCTACCAGGCGATCGAATGCACCGAGACCGGCCTGCCCGGCCTGCTGGCGGGATGCGGCGGCGACTGGGCCGGGCTGTCCCTCACCATGCCGCTGAAGCGCGCGGTGCTGCCGCTGCTCGACCGGGTCGAGCCGCTGGCCGCCGAGGTGGGCGGCGCCAACACCGTGACCTTCGCCGGCGGCATCTCGCGCGGGCACAACACCGACGTGCCCGGCATGATCACGGCACTGGGCGAGGCCGGCGTTTCCCCGGCCGGCCCGGCGCTGATCCTCGGCGGCGGGGCCACCGCCTGCTCTGCCCTGGCCAGCCTGCGCGGGCTGGGCGAGGCCGATGCGACGGTGGCCGTCCGCGATCCCGCCCGCGCCGCTGACCTGCTGGCGGCGGCGGGCCGGCTGGGCATGCGGGTCAGGCTGACTGCGTTCGGCGAGCACGAGGACCGGGGCTGGCGGCTGCTGATATCCACTGTTCCGGCCGGAGCGGCCGATAAATACGCTGAACGGATATTCCGGACTGCTCTCGTCCGGCCGGCAGTTCTCGACGTGGTCTATCACCCCTGGCCAACCAGGCTGGCGGCGGCCGCGGAAAAGGCCGGCGCCACGACGGTGAGCGGCTTCGAACTGCTGCTGCACCAGGCCGGCCCGCAGGTTGAGCTGATGACGGGGAGGTCGGCGCCGATCGCCGCGATGCGGGCGGCCGGCCTGGCCGAGCTCGCCCGCCGGGTCAGTTGATCACCCTGGTCAATCGAGTCGGCCGGCTGGCAGCATGGCCTTCCGCGAGCAGGTCACCGGGCGGCGGGAATACCGCGGGGGACCCTGATGCGTTAGTCTGGATGGAGATAAGTCCGGCGCAGCAAGCCGGACATGCAAGCGGAGGACCACCTCGGCCGCCTCCCACCTTGCCAGCTCAGCTGCTGGCGGGTACGGCCGGGCAGTCTGTCAGGGCTGGCCGGTCAGGCCGGACGCGTCGGCGGCCGGGTGCGAAGCGCGCGGTCGGCGGCTGCGTTGCGTGGCGGAACCGGACCGGGCATGCCCGGGGATGCCGGCGCCGCGGCAATGGTGGCCCCGCATGCTTGCCGTGCGGGGTTTTCTGCGTCAATAGCGCAGCAGACCCGCTGAGCTGCGGCAGACATCTGGCAGTTACCCGGCAGGGGGGCGTCCCCTGGCCGGGACAGTGACACAAGGAGGTCACATCAGCACCGAACCCCGTATCAACGAGCGCATCCGCGTCCCCGAAGTGCGGCTGGTCGGCCCGGCTGGCGAGCAGGTCGGGATCGTCGCCATCAATGATGCGCTTGCGCTGGCCCAGGAGGCCGATCTCGATCTCGTCGAGGTCGCGCCGACCGCGCGGCCGCCGGTCGCCAAGCTGATGGATTACGGCAAGTTCAAGTACGAATCCGCGCTCAAGGCCAGGGAGTCCCGCAAGAACCAGGCGCAGACCGTCATCAAGGAGATCAAGCTCCGGCCGAAGATTGACCCGCACGACTACGGCACCAAGAGGGGCCATGTCGAGCGGTTCCTGAGGCAGGGCGACAAGGTCAAGGTGACGATCATGTTCAGGGGCCGCGAGCAGTCCAGGCCCGAGCTTGGCCACCGGCTGCTACAGCGGCTGGCCGGGGACGTGGAGGAGCTAGGCTTCGTCGAGGCACAGCCCAAGCTGGACGGCCGGAACATGATCATGGTGATCGGGCCGCACAAGAGGAAGACCGACCAGAAGGCTGACCGCAGCCCGGCGCGCGCCAGCGCTCGCCCGGGTGCCCGCGAAAGCACCGCTGCCCGGCGGAGCGCCAGTGCCCGTGCGGGTGCCGCTGCACGGGAGGGCGGGGTGGCCCCCGAAGGCTCCGACGGGCTTGCCGCGGCGACCGCGGTGGCCGCGGCGACCGCGGTGGCTGCCGCCGCACCCCCGCGCCCGGTGCCGACGCCGCGTGCGCCGCGCCGTCCCGCGGCGGCTGCTGCCGAGCGGGGATCGGCGGACGCGCAGGCAGGCGGCTAGCCGCCTGGCGCGACTGGCGGGCCGGCCAGCGGTCGCGGGCGTGCCGGGCGGCGAAGCACCCGGGGCGCCATGCAGCACGGCGCCGCGGGCGCTTGGTGACACCGTGCCCAGGCACGTTAGGTAGCATCAGGCCGACGGCACGCTGAGCGATGGCGTGCCGGAAGGCACGTCAGGAAAGGTTGTGCCCAGGCACGCTAACGGACCCGTGCCGGAGGCACGCAGATAGCCCACGCCGAAGGCACGTAGGACGCCGCAGTGCCGACGGCACGTAGGCCAGCACAGTGCCGAAAGCGCGTTGGACAGCATCGTGCCGAAGGCGCGTTAGATAGCACAGTGCCGACGGCACGCCAGGAAACGGAGACGACGGCGACATGCCGAAGATGAAGACGCACAGCGGGGCCAGCAAGCGATTCCGGCTGACCGGCACCGGCAAGGTGATGCGCCGCCGCGCCAACCGGCAGCACTATTTCGAGCACAAGCCGAGCACCAGGACGCGCCGGCTGCAGGACGAAGTGACGCTCTCGCCCGCTGACACGAAGAAGATGAAAAGACTGCTGGGGAAGTGACCCGGCCCGCTTAAGGAGTCGAAGAAATGGCACGCGTGAAGCGGGCGGTCAATGCCCACAAGAAGCGCCGGGTCGTCCTGGAGCGGGCGAGCGGTTACCGCGGCCAGCGGTCGCGGCTGTACCGCAAGGCCAAGGAGCAGGCGCTTCACTCGATGGCCTATGCATACCGTGACCGCAAGGACCGCAAGGGCGCGTTCCGGCGGCTGTGGATCCAGCGCATCAATGCCGCGGCCCGGGCCGACGGCATGACCTACAACCGGTTCATCCAGGGCCTCAAGATCGCGGGTGTCGAGGTGGACAGGCGGATGCTCGCCGAGCTTGCCGTCGCCGACCCGCCTGCCTTCTCCGCTCTGGTGGACGTGGCAAGGAAGGCGCTGCCCGCGCTGGACGACCAGGCGGCGGCGAGCACGGCCGCGGCCTGATTACGGCGCGGCGGACGAACGCGGCAGCCGGCAGCGCCCGGAGCCCGGCATGACAGCGTCGGCATTGACAGGGCCGGCCGGGCCGGAACTCACCAGCGCCCGCTCGCCGCGGGTGCGGGCGG
Organism: Streptosporangiaceae bacterium; assembly: GCA_035299845.1. Taxonomy (GTDB): domain Bacteria; phylum Actinomycetota; class Actinomycetes; order Streptosporangiales; family Streptosporangiaceae; genus Palsa-506. Next base: position 5,030 of record DATGVY010000736.1, on the reverse strand, counting down.
CCCGCCAGCTGGCCAAGCGCGCGTTCCGGCAGCGGGCGCGCTCGTTCCTGGCCGAGGGCCCGCAGGCGGTCAGGGAGGCGCTGGCCTCCGGCGCGACGGTCACCGAGCTTTTCCTGACCGGCCCGGCGCGGGTACGCCACGGCGAGCTCGCTGACGAGGCCGCCCGCCGCGGCGCGGCCGTGCACGCCGTCAGCGGGGACGTGATGGCCGAGCTTGCCCAGACCGTCACCCCGCAGGGACTGCTCGCGGTGTGCCGGTTCATCGACGTGCCGCTGGCCCGGCTAGTCGCGGCCAGCCCCCGGCTGGTGGTGATTCTCGCCAGCATCCGGGATCCCGGCAACGCCGGGACCGTGCTCCGGACCGCCGACGCGGCGGGCGCCGACGGAGTTATCTTCGCTGGCGCGTCGGTCGACGCCTACAACAGCAAGTGCGTCCGGGCTTCGGCCGGCAGCCTTTTTCACTTGCCCGTGGTCATCGGCGTGCCGCTGGCCGAGTCGGTCCTCGCGCTGCGTGGCGCCGGGCTGCAGGTGCTGGCCGCCGATGGCGGCGCCGGGCGCACGCTTGATGAGGCGGCGCCTGCGGCCCGGCTCAGGCAGCCGACCGCGTGGCTCTTCGGCAACGAGGCCTGGGGGCTGCCCGGCGATTTGCTCGCGCTGGCGGACGAGGCAGTCGCGGTGCCGATCTACGGCCGGGCGGAGAGCCTCAACCTCGCGGCCGCGGCTGCCGTCTGCCTGTACGCGTCGGCCCGCGCGCTGCGCGCCGGATCGCCTGCGGCCGAGGCCGGATCGCCTGCGGCCGAGGCGGAAATTCCTCCCCCGGCGGGCTAATTCCTGCAACCGCTTGCGTTCTCCGGCGTCGGGGGGTGCCGCACAGCATTCAGGAGGCGCTAGAGTCTGATCTGATCACGTTGCGTCATGAGTGACCCCGGACGGGGTCACCGGCTCGTCGCCGTCGACGCGGTCGCGCCAGCCTGGGGGTAACCCCCCGGACCCCGGGCTGGTGGTAAGCCATGGTCCGGGGCGGGTGCCGGGCAGAGGCGGCGTGCGAGTGGACGGGATGATGTCGGGCCAGGCTCAGGCCTCGGTCGCTGGCACGTTGCAAGCCGGCGCATTGCAAGCTGGCACCGTGCAGGTTGCTGGCGACTCCGGCGGCGGACTGGTCATCGCCGACGACCTGCCGGACGGCCTGGTGATCGCCGATCATGCGGGCCGCGTCACCGTCTTCAACCGCGCGGCCGGACGGCTCACCGGCATCCCGCCAGCGCACGCGGTCGGCCAGGACGTCCGGCGTGTGCTGCCGCTGCAGGATGCCGACGGCCGCAACTGGTGGGCGCACACCAGGCCTTATCACGGCCTGTCCACGCGCACGCGGCATCCTGAGCGGTCGCTCTACCTGCCCTGCGGGACCGAGCTGCTGGTCACGGTCGGGTATGTGCGCGATCCGCGGCGGGAGGCGAGCGACGGGTGGAACCGCGATCCTGGCGCCGTGCGCCGGGTCGTGATTACCATGCGCGGCGCGCAGCAGCGGGCGCGGATCGAGCGCAGTCGCGCCGACCTCGTGTCCACCGTCGCGCACGAGCTCCGCTCGCCGCTGACCAGCGTCAAGGGATTCACCGCCACGCTGCTGGCCAAGTGGCCGCGGTTCACCGACGACCAGAAGCGGGTCATGCTCGAGACGGTCAACGCCGACGCGGACCGCGTCACCAGGCTGATCACCGAGCTCCTTGACGTGTCCAGGATCGAGTCGGGCCGCATCGAGGTGCACCGCCAGCTGGTCGACGTCCCGGAACGCGCAGGCAGGATCATCGCCGGGCGGGTCGCGGCCGGCGACAGTCCCAGCAGGTTCCGCCTTGAGGTCCGCGGCGAGCTGCCGGAGACCTGGCTGGACGCCGACAAGGTGGACCAGGTCCTGTGCAACCTGATCGAGAATGCGGTCCGGCATGGTGCTGGTACCGTTACGACCATGGTGGAGCCGCTGCGGGTTGCTGGTTCCCCTGGTATCGCGGTATCCGTCCGGGACCAGGGTGATGGCATCTCGCCCGACCTCGCGCCCAGGGTGTTCCGGCAATTCTGGCGGGCGAAGCGCCGCGGCGGCGCTGGTCTCGGCCTGTTCATCGTGAAGGGGCTGGTCGAGGCGCACGGCGGTACCATCGGCGTGCACCAGGCGCCGGGTGGCGGGGCTGAGTTCCGATTTACGATGCCCGCCGGCACGCCCGACTTCGGCTGACCGGCGGGCCAGGGGGAGATTCCGTCCACCTGACTGGCCAGCCCCGGCGGCGCGGTCAGTCAATCTCGCCTTGCTGCATCCGGCGTACCGGATGACCAGCACCGCACCATCCGTTCAGGAAAGGATGTGTGCCAGCCCGTCCACGACAATTGGTGATCGCAGGAGAGCAGCAACGCCATGTCCGCACCGAACAAGAGTTACGACCCCGTGGCGGTAACGGCGCTGTCCGCCAGGGAAGTGCAGCGCATGCTCGATGACGCGCTGGCTGCCATCGCGGCAGCCGCGAGCCTCGACGAGCTCAAGGCTGCCCGGCTTGCGCATGCCGGTGACCGGGCGCCGATCGCCGAGGCCAACGCCGAGATCGGGGCCCTGCCGCCCGCCGCCCGCGCCGACGCGGGCCGGCGGGTTGGCGCAGCGCGGGCCGCCATCAAGGCGGCGCTGGCCGCCCGGCAGGAGGAGCTGGAGGCCGACCGCGACCGCCGCGCGCTGGCCGAGGAGGCCGTCGACGTCACGCTGCCGTGGGACCGGGTCCCGCCGGGCGCGCGGCATCCGGTCACCACCATCGGCGAGCGGCTCGCCGACGTCTTCGTCGGCATGGGCTACGAGATCGCCGAGGGGCCGGAGGCCGAGGCGGAGTGGTACAACTTCGATGCGCTGAACTTCCCTCCCGACCACCCGGCGCGGGAGATGCAGGACACCTTCTTCGTGGCCGGCCCGGGCGGCGAGCCCCGCTCCGGCGTCGTGTTGCGCACGCACACCTCGCCAGTGCAGATCCGGTCGATGCTCACCCGCCCGCTGCCGCTGTACGTGGTCAGCCCCGGCAAGTGCTTCCGCACCGACACCCTTGATGCCACGCACAGCCCGGTGTTCCACCAGATCGAGGGCCTGGCTGTCGACGAGGGACTGACCATGGCCGACCTGCGCGGCGCGATCAGCGCGTTCGTCGACGCGATGTTCGGCGAGGGGCTGCGGACCAGGCTCCGGCCAGATTTCTTCCCGTTCACCGAGCCGTCCGCCGACGTGTCGATGGAATGCCACGCGTGCCGCGGCGCATCGACCCGGGCCGGCGGTGATCCCTGCCGGGTATGCCGGTCGCAGGGCTGGATCGAGATCGCCGGCTGCGGGATGGTCAACCCGCGGGTGCTGGTGGCCTGCGGCATCGACCCGGACCGCTACAGCGGCTTTGCCTTCGGGCTGGGCATCGAGCGGACGCTGATGATCTCCCGCGGGGTGACCGACATCAGGGACACCGTCGAGGGCGATGTGCGGTTCAGCCGGGCATTCGGAATGGAGGCGTGATGCGGGTCCCGTTGTCCTGGCTGCTCGAGTTCGCGGCGCTTGAGCCCGCCGACAGCCAGCCCGGCATCGGCCTGGCCGAGGCAGGCCTGTCCGGTGCCGTGGCCGCCGAGGTCGCCAGGCGGCTCACCGCGGCCGGCCTTGAGGTCGAGTCGGTCGAGCCGGTCGGGCACGACATCAGCGGTGTCGTGGTGGCGCAGGTGCGGCAGATCGAGGAGCTTTCCGGGTACAGGAAGCCGATCAGGTACTGCCGGGTGTCGGCCGGTGCCGGGGCCGAACATCAGGTCATCTGCGGCGCGGTCAACTTCGCCGTCGGCGACCTCGTGCCGTTCGCGCCGCCCGGCGCGACGCTGCCAGGCGGCGTCGAGATCGGCGCGCGCGAGGCGTACGGCCGTACGTCCGAGGGGATGATCTGCTCGGCCGCGGAGCTGGCCATCGGCGAGGACCACTCGGGCATCCTGGTGCTGCCGCCGGACGCGCCGGTCGGCACCGACTTCGCGGCGTACGCCGGGCTGCGCGATCACGTGCTCGACATCGCGGTCACCCCGGACAAGGGCTACGCGCTGTCCGTCCGCGGGGTGGCCAGGGAGCTGGCGATCGCGTTCGGTGCCGACTTCACCGACCCGGCTGACCTGGGCCTGCCCGGCGACATCGAGGCGATTTCGGCCGATGTGTACCCGGCCAGCATCGAGGACTTCAGCGCCTGTGACCGGTTCGTGCTCAGGGAGGTGCGCGGTCTGGACGAGAGCCGGCCCACCCCGCTGGTCATGCGAGTCCGGCTGGCCAGGGCCGGGATGCGCAGCGTCTCGCTGGCGGTCGATGTGACCAACTACCTGATGCTGGAGCTCGGCCAGCCGCTGCACGCGTTCGACCGGTCCAGGCTGTCCGGGCCGATCGTGGTCCGCCGGGCCCGGCCGGGCGAGCGGCTGGAGACCCTCGATCACGTGCTCCGCGACCTTGACCCCGATGACATCCTGATCACCGACTCCTCCGGCCCGATCGCGCTGGCCGGGACCATGGGCGGGCTGGCCACCGAGATCTCGGCGGGCAGCAGCGACCTGGTCATCGAGGCGGCCCATTTCTCCGCTCAGGGGACCGCGCGGATGAGCCGCAGGCACAAGCTCAGCAGCGAGGCATCCACCCGGTTCGAGCGTGGCGTGGACCGCGAGCTTCAGCTGCGCGCCTCCGCCAGGGCGACGTCGCTGCTCGCTGCGCTCGGCGGTGGCACCGCTGTGCCCGGCTGCACGCACGCCTTCGCTGACGTCGCCAGGGCGCCGGTCGTGATGGCGGTGGACTACCCCGACCAGGTGGCCGGGGTAGTGTACGGCCTGGCCACGGTCACCCGCAGGCTGCGGCAGGTCGGCTGCGAGCTGACCGTCGACGGGGAGGCGGTGGCCGGCTCGGCCGGGGCGCCTGGTGCCGCCGGCTCGGTGGCCGGCTTGGTGGCCGGTCGGGCGGGGGCGGCCGGCGCCGCCGGGGAGTCCGGTTCGGCGGGGGCGGCTGGTCGG
>DATGVY010000735.1:0-6218 GCA_035299845.1 Streptosporangiaceae bacterium | reverse complement strand
GCATGAGCCGGCCAGCTAACGCTCTTGCTGGCGGCGGGTTATCGCGTCGCCCAGTGGGCCGTGGCGGCCAGCTGCTGGGCGAACTGCTGGGGCCGGGCGAGGTGCGGGAAGTGCCCGGTGCGTGGCCAGACCTCGATCGCGGCTGCTGGCAGTTGTTCTCCTAGCCACTGCCGGTAACCGGGCGCAGGCTCGCCGCCGGCGATATGCACGTACGGCACGCCAGCAGTCCGTAGGGCCGCTGTCGCGTTCTGTATCAGGGCGGTGAGCTCGGTGACGGGCCGGTCGAGTATCTGCTGCCAGTAGCCCAGGACGACCTGCTGGCGGGGCTGGCAGGTCGACCGCACTAGGTTCTGCGCGTCAGCCGGGAGGAGCTCGGTGTGGAAACTGGCGTAGAACATCTGCCATACAGCCGGGAAGTCGGGCCCGCGGAGGCGGCCGGCGAGGGACCGCACGAATTCCGCGAACGGGGCGACATCGAGGGGCTGGTCGATGTTGATGACGCCGCGGGCGGGGTGCCGCGCGGCGTACATCGTAGCGGCGAGGCCGCCGGCTGAGTGGCCGACAACCACGGGTGCTACCAGCCCGGCCTGCTGGACGGCCCGGTTGAGCTGATCGGGGACATCGTCGAGTTCGTAGGATGGCTGTGCGGGCGACTGCCCGTGCCCGGGCAGGTCGATGGCGAGAACCCGGCGCCCGGGGTCGATGCGCTCCAGCTCGGCCACGATGGGCCGCCAAATGCTCCGGTCGAAGGTCATGCCGTGCAGCAGGACCAGCGCCGGGCGGTGATCGTTCTGGCCATGGTCGTCGGCCGCGAGGCCGCCGACCCACGTGGGGGCGGGCCCGTGGATGTAGGCGGTGTGCATGTGCTCCTCCTGGGATCGTTGTCATCCTGGAGGCGTAAATCGGCGGCGAACGATTCGTTCGTCTCAGACGTGCCAGCGTGACGGGCCGCCGCGGGCCGGCTGGTAGCGGCAGGCACGTCCGGTGCGGACCGAGGCGGCCAGGTGGGCACCGGCAGCCGGGGCGGCGGCGGCGATCCGGCCGATCGCGGCGCGCAGAGTCCGGGTGACGTTGACGCGGGCTCGCTCGTCCTCGGCGGAGACCCGCCGTGCTCGGCCACCGAGACCGGTGGCGCGGTCAAGCTCGTCCAGCAGGGCCTGGCGCTCGGTTTCCGCGCGGTCGGCGCGTGCGCTGTCGCCGGCCTGGTCGGCGTCGTCGAGTTCAGCGGCCAGTGCCGTCAGTCGTCGGCGGTAAGCGCCCCGGGCGGAGGCGTCCAGCACCGGCTGCACCTCCGGGGTGTCGCGCAGTCCGGCGCCGCCGGCGGCCAGGTCCAGCGACGTGATCTCGCGGCCGGGCGCCGCGAGCAGCGCCCGCAGGTAGTGCAGGCCGCGGCTGTCGCGGAGCCGGGCGCGTTCGCTGCCGGCCGTGAGCAGCCAGTCGGAACCGTCCCGGCGCAGCGTCCATTCATCGGCCGGGGCTGACAGGGACGCGAGCAGCCCGGGCATGCCCAGCTGCTGTGCGATGTCGCGGGCCCGTCGGCGATAGTCGGAGGCATGCTCGGCGTCGCCGTCTCCGTGGCGCCGGGCGAGCGCATCGGCGAGCGCGGCCAGGGTGTGAGCCAGCCACGGCAGCGCGCCGATCTGGCCCTCCAGGGCAGCCGCGTCCTCCAGCAGGTCGACCGCATCGTCGATCCGGTCGAGCTGGGCGGCGAGGATCCCGAGATAGTGGGTGACGGGTCCGGTGGTCGTGTTCGCGCCTGCCCATACGACCAGCCGGCCGCGGTAGCCGGCGAGCGCCGCGTACAGCTGCACTGCGGCGGCGGTGTTTCCCGTGACGGCGGCCACCGCGGCGAGGTCCGCAGCTGCCCCGAGCCAGCGCGGCCCCGAGCCAGCCAGCAGGCGGGGCAGGGCATGCTGCAGCTCGAGGTCGGCCTCTGCGGTGCGCTCAAGCGACAGCAGGACCCGCGCCGCCGTCGCGTCGTAGAAATGACCCGGGATCCGGCGGGCGAACGCGCGGAGCTCCCTGACTGCGCGCTCGCCACCGGAGAGATCGCCGCGCAGCATGGCGATCATGCCGCGCAGCGTGCCGACCAGCCGTTCGGTGTCGGCCAGCCCTGCCCGCCGCCCCTGCTCGGCGACGTCCTCGATCAGCTGCTGAGCTTCGCCGAAGCGGCCGCGTTGGGTGGCCAGCATGGCGTGCCGCGCTGCCACCATGACGAGGGCGGCCGCGTCGCCGCCGACCCGCGCTTCCCGCTCGAACGCGGCCAGCGCCGACTCTGCCTCGCCGACACGACCCAGCTCCATGAGCGCCACGAACCGCCAGAACAGGCCGCGCCGCTCCTGCTCCGGATCGGCAGCCGCGCGCGCGAGGTCGATGATCTCCGCCGCGGCAGCCAGCCGGTCATCGGCACCGGCGGGATCCCACAGGGCATGCAGCCGGGCGTCAAGCACCTCAGCCAGCACGGCGGGATCACCGCTGCGGCGGCCTAGCACAAGTGCATCGCGCACCAGCGCACGCCGCCGGCCCGCCGCAGCGGCGTCGCCGAGCAGCGCCCGAGACAGCCGCGCCAGCAACCGGGCCCGGGCCCCCGGCTCGGCCGCCCGCTGCAGCGCGCTCTCCAGCAGCCGGACGAGGCCGGTGTCGATGTCCAGGAAGCCCTCCGCCGACTCAGTCAGCAGGGCGAGCTGCACCACCGCGTCGCCGTCGGGTCCGATTTCGGCCAGCGCCGCCGCCAGCGACCGCGCCGGGCCCGGCAAGCCGCGGGACGCCGCCCACAGCGCATGCCGCACGTCGGGGCGATGCTCCCCGGTCACTGCGCCCACCTCGGCCGGGGTCAGCCCGCCGAGCCACAGCTCGCGGCCCACCCCCAGCGGGACAGCGGACGTGGCCACCACCGCAGTCGGACCGGTCACCACACGCCCGGCCAGCACGGCCAGCAGCTCGATCGCCTCAGGTCCGCCGCGGTCCGCGTCATCGACCACCACCAGCCGCCGCGGGCCGGAGCACAGCGCGACCGCCGCCGCATCCAGGGCCAGCGGCCCGGGCTCGCCCAGCAGACCGGAGACCAGCTCGTCAGCGACGCCGGCATCTCGCAGCAGCTGTGCCCACACCCACCGGCCAGGGCGCCCGGCGACCGCCGCCACCCGAAGCACTTCGAAGCCACGCCGCCGGCCGCCTTCGGCCGCCACGTCGGCCAGCGCCGTCCGCCCGGAGCCGGCCGGTCCGGCCACCACCAGTACGCCGCCCGACCCGTCACCCGCGCGTTCGAGCAGGTCTTCCACTTGCGCGAGCTCAAGACGCCGTCCGACCAAGGCCACTACCGCACACTATTTCGTCCACGCCGATACCGCGCTGTCGAGCCGCCGCAGCCGGGCGCCGGTGCTTTCCGAAGCACCTCGCGATCGATCTGCACCTGGGACGATCACGGGCTCCCAGGCTGCTTCCAGCCCGGCGCTGTCCCGAACGCCCGCGCCCGTCTCGAGTCGATCCTCACCAGAACCGGCGCCCGCGACCGGGTCACCGTCCGGCCCGCTCGGCAGATCGGATGCGAACGGATGAGCCGGGAACAGGGTCAGCGAATCTCCCAGAATTCTGGGAGGGGCATCGGGTGCGTTTCCCGTGATGATCGAGGTGAGGAAAGGAGCCAGCATGTTCGCACGAACGTCGACATGGTCGGGATCAGCCGAGGCACTGCAGAACTGGTCCGATCATGCCGCCAGCAAGGTCAAGGGCTTCGTCGAGGGCCTGCCCGGGAACGCGGGCGTGGTGTTCCTGATCGACCGCGACAGCGGCACGGCGCTGACGCTGACGCTATGGGAGAGCAAGGATGCTGCCGAGGCGACCGATAAGTTCGCCGACCAGAGCCGCGCGTCTACGGTCGCCGCGACTGGCACGGAACTGGTCGCGCAGGGGCGCTATGAGGTGGTGACCCGCAGCTAGACTCGGCGACAGGAGATGAGGGAGCCATGCTCACCGGTCCGGCGCTCGACAATCTCGCTGCGGGTGTCGTCGAGAGCTGCCGGTCGGGGCTGGATCCCGATGCGCTGCGCACCGCGGTCCTGCCGCGACTGCGGAAGGCCGTGTCGGTCGATGCGCTGTGGTGGGCGGCCGCAGACCCCGCCACGCTCCTGTTTACCCGGTCCTATCGCGAGGAACTGCCGGAAGAATCCGGCCCGTATTTCGTCGAGAACGAATTCCTGCATGACGACGTCAACAAGTGGACCGAACTGGCCCGCGACCCGGCCGGCGTGCGCACGCTTATGCAGGCGACCGACGGTCACCCGGCCAGAAGCGACCGTTACCGGGACATTTTCGCGCCGCTCGGGTTGCAGGACGAGCTGCGCGCGGTGCTGCGGATGAGGGGCGCCTGCTGGGGCTATGTCTGCCTGCATCGCGAGATGGCCCAGGCCACGTTCTCGCCGGAGGAGGCGCAGTTCGTGCAGCGGCTCGCCCCGCATCTCGCCGAGGGTCACCGGATGGGCTTGCTGCGGCAGGCCTGCGAGCTGGAAGACGCGGCGGATGGCCCCGGACTGGTCATGCTCGCCTCCGATGGTGCTGTGGCCGGGATGAACGACGCCGCAAGCCGCTGGCTCGAGGATCTCGGCGGCCGCGCGGACGGAGCAGATCTCCCGATCGAGATCGCCGCCCTGGCAACCAGGCTTCGTCACCTGGATGCCTCGGAGCCGGCGCTCCCGCGGCTGCGAGTGCGGACGAGAAGCGGCCGCTGGGCCGTGCTGCACGCCTCCTGGATGAATTCTCACGCCGGGCAGGCGATAGCGGTGATCCTCGAGGAGGCTGCGCCCGCCGAGGTCGCACCGATCATCATGGCCGCATACGGATTGACGGACCGCGAAAAGATGATCTGCCGGCTGGTCTGCCAGGGCCTGCCGACCCGGCAGATCGCGGGCCGGCTGCACCTGACCTCCGACACCGTGCAGGATCACCTGAAATCGGTGTTCGACAGGACCGGCGTGCACAGCCGCGGCGAGCTGGTCGCCGCGATCCTTCAGCGTGACTACCTGCCCCACGCCATGGCCGGTGACCCGCTCAACCGGCAAGGCGCCTTCACCGCCAGCTGAACCGCTCGACCAGCCTGCGTCACACTCTCGGGGCGGCATGACAGACCTGGTCAAGATCCCCCACGCGCCCGGAAGTAGCGCTTCTGGCTCGGCACTAGGCCGAAGTTCCCCTCCGGATGCACTGATATCCGTGTTCACCAGGGGAAACCTGGTGCACCATGACTGCACGCAGACATGTAGATTCGCCGCCTGAAGCTCTATGACCTGGGCAAATATGACGGGCCCCATAGGCCTGGGGGGAACCTCGGACTAGGCCGACGATCCGGGTGCGTTGGCGACGACCAGACGTGCAGCAAGAACTCGGCGAACGCCTCCGCCCGGTTGGCCGCGTCGAAACCCCAGGTCGAGCATCCGCTCCAGTTGTGATGAGAACTCCTTCATGAAGGGTTGGAGCGGTTCCGCGACGAACGACTAGTGCTGCCTGGGCGGAGAGCGCCGGCTGGCAGAACGGCCAGAGATCCCGGTCATGAGAACCCTCTCATATCGCTCGTGCCAGCTTGGGCACGGGGAAGCGAGTCAAGGCCGGAACCCCTCCGAAACCGTAAGGGGGGACGGAGGGGCTCCGGGCCCCAAACTGTGCTTGCGCCTGATTCACTTAAGGTCCAGCGGCATGCAGGTTAGCCACGCGGCGCCGCTTTGGTCAGCAGGTCGAGTCCGCTGGCCCATGCACATTCACCTTAAGTGTCCCGCCGCCACCTTAAGTGTCCCGCCGTCCGGCTCCCGTCGGAAGGGTCTGGCATGCACCTGCCTCCCAGGCCATCGACCGCGTCCAAGCCGCCGCAACGCGCTACGCACGCTGAAGTTGGATCTCTCAACGGCAATCGCCGCCACCTTGGGCAGACCGACGCGCTCCATGTCGCTTTTCATCCCCGTCCCTTGTTGCGCCAGTTGACTGGAAGGTAAGCCCGGGTAGAGATTTACTCCCAGGACAGGTGGGATCGCGCCTTCACGGTGAGGGAGCCCGTTGACTGCACACCCTGCTGGCGGGGGAGTAGCGACGCGCCTAGGCCATCTGCGGCGGGCGCTGGCCACAGCTGTGCCTGCGCCGCCCGACTCCCGCGCGAGGGATCCCGCCCAGAGCCGCTCCCTTACGGTCGGCCAGGCTGGTACGGCCGGCCAGGCTGATACGGCCGGCCAGGC
>DATGVY010000734.1:0-2149 GCA_035299845.1 Streptosporangiaceae bacterium | reverse complement strand
CTTGCCTTTGCTGCGGGTCGCGCCGGGGACTGCGTGGCGGTCGGTGAGGACCGCTTTCTTCTGCCGCCGCAGCGGAATGCCGCCGAACCGGCGGCCGTGCGTCACCGCCCGGGGGAGGACAGATGATGCGTCTGGGAGCCGCGGGCACCCGCGAGGTAGCCGGTCGCGTGCCGCGGCCGCGGACGAGCTTCGTCGGCAGGGAGAGTGAACTCGGCGCGGCCCGTCGGCTCCTGGACTGCACCAGGCTGCTGACGCTGACCGGACCCGGCGGCTCGGGCAAGACCAGGCTGTGCATCGCCCTCGCCGCCCGCGTCGAGGCTGAGTTCCGCGACGGCGTCCAGTTCGTGCCGCTCGCCGCGGTCAGGGATCCGTCGCTGGTGCCGGCGTCGATCGCGCAGAGCATTGGCCTGCAGGACGCCAGGGGGCCGTCACTGCTCGAGCACATGACCAGCTACCTGGCGGACCGCAAGGTCCTGCTGATCCTGGACAACTTCGAGCATGTCCTGCCCGCCGGCGAGTTCGTGGCCGAGCTGCTCGGCGCCAGCAGCGATCTGCGGATCCTCGTGACGAGCCGCTCGCCGCTGCACGTGTCAGGCGAGCAGGAGTTCCCGGTCCCGCCTTTGCACCTTCTGGAACCGGCCTCACCGGTCTCCGCGGCGTCCCTCGCCGAGTGCGAGTCGGCGCAACTGTTCGCGGCACGCGCGGCAGCCTCGGTGCCCGGCTTCACCGTCACGGGCGAGAACGCCGAGGCCATCGCGGGAATCGTGCAACGACTCGACGGGCTGCCACTGGCGATCGAGCTGGCGGCGGCGCGGTTGAAGCTGTTGCCGCCGGAAGCGATCCTCGCGCGGCTCACGGACTCGCTCGGGCTGCTGGTGAGCGGCAGCCGCGACGTGCCGGACCGGCAGCGGACTCTGCGCGCCACGATCGCCTGGAGCCACGATCTGCTGAGCGAGCCGGCCCGGCGGCTGCTGGCGGCGTGCTCGGTGTTCCGAGGCGGCATCGGCCTGGATCACGTCGAGGCCGTCTGCGCCAGAGGGCTGCACCTCGGCGTGCCGGTACTCGACGGGCTCCAGGAACTGGCCGACCAGAGCCTGCTGCGGCTGGGAAGCTCATCCGCGGCCGCGCCGCGCTACGCGATGCTGGAGACCGTCCGCGAGTTCGCCGTTGAACAACTCGGCGGTCTACCGGAGTGCGACGGGGTGCGAGACACCCACGCGTCGGTGTTCTGGGACCTGGCCAGGGGTCTCGGCCGCCCGCTGTGCTCCCCGGGCCGGGCCGGCCTCGACCTCCTCGAGCTCGAGCATGACAATTTCCGTGCGGCGCTGGACTGGTACGGCGCGACGGACCCGGCCATGGCGCTGCGCCTGGCCAACAGGCTCACTGGGTTCTGGTCCGTGCGCGGTCATTTCTCGGAGGGCAGGCGGCGGCTGGGCGAGCTGCTCGACCGGGTCCCATCCGATGATCCGGAGCGGGTGGACGCGCTGAACGGCGCGGCGTGGCTCGCGACCGACCAGGGAGACCGTGCTTCGGCTCTCGGATTGCTCGACGAGAGCATCAGGTGTGCCCGCGGGGCGCAAGACCCTGTCCGTGTAGCCGCCGGCCTGTACTCCAGGGGCCGCGCCAGGCTGGTCATCGGCGACCCGGCAGGGGGCCAGGCGGACATTGAGCGGGCACTGGAGCTGCAGACCGAGGCTGGCGACGACGCTGGCCTCGCGGTGGCGCTGTGGCTGGCCGGGGCGGCCGCGACCTTCGAGGACGACCTCGCGACGGCCATCGAACGGTTCGAACGCTGCGCGCGGCTGTCCGCGGTGCTTGGCCTGCCTGTCGTCGAGGCCCGGGCCCTCCAGCTGCTCGGGGTGTCTCGCCTGGAGCGCGGCGATCTGCACGGCGCCAGGGAGGCGCTCGCGAAAGGTGTGCCCGCCATCGCCGACATCGGCGATCGGTTCGCCATCCCGATAGGCGTGACTGCCCTGGCCGGACTCGCGGCCAAAGGAGGCCGGCCGCGGGCCGCGCTCATGCTGGCGGGCGCTGCGGCGGCGTACGAAGAGGTCAACCAGACACATCGGCCGCAGAAGATACGCACCCAGCTGGACGCATGGCTGGCGCCGATCCGCAAGAAGGCGGGCACCGCAGCGCAGAAACTGCT
>DATGVY010000733.1:0-19289 GCA_035299845.1 Streptosporangiaceae bacterium | reverse complement strand
GATCAGTGTCGCGATGGTGCCTTCCTTGAGGATGTCGTAGCGCCGGTTCGGCCCGCGCCACGGTAGGGCATCGGCGGCCGTGGCGGCCCGGCGGGCGGCCCTGTCGCGCAGCGACCGGCGCTTCTCCGGCAGTGGGTGACTAACACCGCGTACCCTGACCAGCAGGACATGCCCGCCGATGAGCGCGACCAGGATGAGCGGCAGCAGCACGATATGCCACATCAGCATCTGGCCGAAGTTCAGGACGTTGAAGAAGGCGCCGACGCCGATCGCGTTGAACGCGTCCTTGCCGTTGGTGGCGATCCACTGCGAGTCGAAATTCTGCTGCGAAAGGTAGCCGGTGAAGGCCTCCACGACTGACGCCGTGAACGCGATGACGCCGGTGATCCAGGTCATCGCGCGGCGGCCGCGCCAGGCCGCCATCCAGAACTTGCCCCACAGGTGGATGACCATGAAGGCCATGAAGAGCTCGACGCTCCACAGGTGCAGGCTGTTGAAGAAATGCCCGACTACGTTGGTGTGCCACCAGTCGGAGCCGCCGAGGGCGAGGGCAAAGCCGGAGGCGATCACTATGCCAAAGGCGGCCAGGCTCGCCACGCCGAACACGTAGATCCACGAGGCAACGTAGGCGGGCTGGCGGTCCGGCAGCAGCTTCTTCGGCGGCAATAGCTTGGCGGCCTTGGTGCGTGCCTTCGCCGTCCACATGTCAGCGTCGCCGGGCAATGCGGCGGCGGCGGTCACCGTCGGGTCCTCGGTCTCGGCCTCAGCGGGCAACGCGCTACCGGAATGCGGGAACCGGATCAGCAGCGCCAAGCCAAAGATGATCATCATCACCACGATGACAATCAGATTAGCCACCGAGATTTCGATGAACGACCAGTGCAGGTAGCGGCCTGGGCCATTCAGGTCAATGGCGAGCGAGCCTGCGTGCAAAAGCTGGGAATGCATTGGGGTTCTCCCAGGTCAGTCGGTCGGATCATGAGAGCGCCGCGCCGTTCGGTGCGGCGGGCCTGCTGAAAAGGAAAAGCGGACACCAGTCCGGCCGGAAGGGCACTGGCGGCAAGGTCCGCTGGCCGTCGGCCAGAGCCTGCCCGGCGGGCGCCGGGCTTACTCATCTGCCTCAACTCCTGGCGGCGGAATGCTGGCGGGAAATACATGCTGTAACCGTGCCAGCGGGCGGCCCCCGCGGGGAGGGCCGCCCGCCCTGTGCTGATAGGACTTTCGTCCCTGTTGCGCCGTCGTGATCTGGCCGCCTTGGCCCTGTCATGCCCGGCCGGCCGGGACCTTCTCGGTCAGGTGCGGGAACACCTCGGCGGTCGGCGAGACGCGGCGCAGGTGGGCGTATCCGAGGCCCGCCAGGATCAGCAGCAGCCCGGCTCCGATGAAGGAGACGATCGCGCCCCAGAACGCCAGCTCGCCCATCTTCCAGAAGGCGTACGCGTTCAGCAGCATTCCGCGCAGCGTCGTGCCCTTGAACATGGCATCGACCTGGCCAGCCAGCGCAGTGTTCTTAGGATGCGCCAGTGCCCTGGCTGACAGCTGGGCGTATGTCTGCCCGCCGCCGATCTTCGTGAGATGGTTAGCAATGAAATGGTCTGCGTAGACCTCGGCCTGAGCGCCGTTGGTCATGAGCTGTCCCGCGTACTGGTGCATGGCGGCGAACTCCGGCGCCTTGATGGCCGGGCTCCCGTTCGGCGGGAAGTAGATCTTCTGGGCGGCGAGCTGATTGTGCACCTGGCTGTCCACGAATGAGTGGCCCCACATCATCAGCCCGCCAGCGGCGAGCAGGATGACCGCGAGCACCAGGCCGACCGTGGTCGCCAGCGCGTCAAAGGTCTTTCTGCGCATCGGAGATGCCTCCTCAGATTGGCCCGGCCCGTTAGTTCCGGCGCGGGTTTTTGTTGATCGTTCACATCGTCTCGCCAGGCGGCCGGTGGCCGGCAGGGCCGCTTGTCCCTCATGCGCGGGACGTCCGTCCCGTAACTCCCGTCCAGGGGCACGCATACCGATGGCAGTGGAGATCCTGGCCAAGGCGCTGTTCGCGAGCGGCCAGGCTGCCGTGGTGATCGCCGCCGAGTTGCCGGCCACCCGGACGATGATGCACCTGGATGCCGTCATGGCGCGCCGGGGAGCCGGGCGGGTATCGTTAAGATCACCTGACTTCTGAAGCTGAGCCGCAGGAGCCGCTGGTGGGGTCACCAGGATCGCGTCCGCTCTTGCCGCACCTGCGCCTCGATGATCTTCTTGCCGAGCTGCAGGTCCGGCTGCAGGCGGTGGTGGCCACCCGGGACCGCGTGCACGGGCTGCTTGAGGCGGTCGTCGCGGTCGGCAGCCAGCTCGACCTGGAGGTCGTGCTCCGCCAGATCGTCGAGGCCGCGACCAGTCTGGTGAGCGCTCGCTACGGCGCGCTCGGCGTGGTCGCCGACGGCGGCGGCCTGTCCGAGTTCATCCCGGTCGGCCTGGACGAGGCCGAGATCGCCGCCATTCATCACTGGCCAGAGGGCCGCGGCCTGCTCGGTGAGCTGATCACCAACCCCCGGCCGCTGCGGCTGGCGGACATCGCCGCCCACAAGAACTCGTTCGGCTTTCCCGACGGGCACCCGCCGATGCAGTCATTCCTCGGCGTGCCGGTGCGGATCCGCGACGAGGTGTACGGGAACCTCTACCTCACCGAGAAGGAGAACGGCGGCCAGTTCGACGAGGAAGACGAGGCCGTCGTCGTGGCGCTGGCCGCCGCGGCGGGCGTGGCGATCGAGAATGCCCGGCTGTATGAGGAGGCGCGCAGGCGGCAGCGGTGGCTGCAAGCAAGCGCCGACGTCACCCGCAGGCTGCTGTCCGGAACGGATCCGGGCGAGGTACTCGCCCTGGTGACGCAGCAGGTGCTTGAGATGTCGGGAGCGGACCTGGCGGTGCTGGCACTGCCGGAAGGCGAACGGCGGGAGCTGGTAATCAGGCATGCGGCCGGCCAGAACGCGGCGAAGACCTTCGGGCTGCTGCTGCCCGAGCCGTCGCTGTCCGCCCAGGTGCTCGCTACCGGCGAGCCGGTGACGGTGGCGGACTTCAGCCAGGACGAGCGAGTCGCGCTGGCGGCAAGGGAGCAGATGTCGCTCGGGCCGGCCGCGATATTCCCGCTCGGCGGGGCGGGCAACGTGCACGGCGTGCTCACCGTCGGCCGCCGCCCAGGGGCGATGCCGCTGGCGCTCGCCGCCACCGAGATGGTCGGCTCGTTCGCCGCCCAGGCGGGCATTGCGCTCGAGCTGGCTCATGCCCGCCGCGACGCCGAGCAGCTCACGATGCTGCAGGACAGGGAGCGCATCGCTCGCGACCTGCACGACCTGGTCATCCAGCGGCTGTACGCGACCGGCATGTCATTGCAGGGCGCGCTGCCACTGATCGCGCGGCCCGAGGTGGCAGACCGGGTGAGCCGGGCCGTGGACGCCATGGATGACACGATCAGCGAGATCCGGTCGGCCATCTTCGCGCTGCAGCCGCGGCATGACATCAAGCAGCCGGACTTCCGCGAGCTGATCCTGGACGTCGCGTCGGAGATGACCGGACCGCTCGGGTTCGCCCCGTCGCTCAGCCTGTCCGGCGGCCTGGACGAGCAGGTGCCCGCCGAGATCGCCGATCAGGCGCTGCACGCGCTCCGCGAGGCGCTGTCGAACGCGGCGCGGCATGCCCGCGCCAGCCGCGTCGATGTCACCGTCGAGGCCGGCCGCGACCTGGTTCTCGTGGTCAGCGACGACGGCTCGGGTATGCGGGCCAGCGCCCGCCGCAGCGGGCTGGGCAACCTCGCCGAGCGGGCCAGGCAGCTGGGCGGGACGCTCAAGGTCGGGGCCGCCGGCGACCGCGGAACCGAGCTGCGCTGGCAGGTTCCGCTCGGCTGAGCCACCGCCCGGCGGCGGGCCGGCCCGGGCCCGCAGGCTCGTTGGGCCGGCCCGCGGCGGGCTGAGCTAGCCGGGGATCAGCTGGCCGGGTTCGTCCGTTCACCATGGTCTTGATCTTCAAAAACGCGGGCCGCGTACGCCGCTGCCTGCGTTCGGCGCTCCATGCCGAGCTTGGCGAAGAGCGCGGACACGTAGTTCTTGACGGTTTTCTCGGCCAGGAACATCCGCTGGCCGATCTGGCGGTTGGTCAGCCCCTCGCCGATGAGCTCGAGTATCCGCCGTTCCTGGCCGGTCAGGCCGGACAGCGGGTCGGAGCGCGCCGCGGTGTCCCGCATCCGCCGCATCACCCGGCTCGCCGCCTCCGGGTCGAGCAGCGACTGGCCGGCCGCGACCGCCCGTACCGCGCCGACCAGGTCCGTGCCGCGGATCTGCTTCAGCACGTATCCGGACGCCCCGGCCATGATCGCGTCGAAGAGTGCCTCGTCATCGCCGTAGGAGGTGAGCATCAGGCAGGCGACCCCGGGCATCGTGGACCGGATGTCACGGCACACGCTGACCCCGTTGCCATCGGGCAGCCGCACGTCGAGCACCGCGACGTCGGGCCGCAGCGCGGGGATGCGGGCCAGCGCCGACGACGCCGTGCCCGCCTCGCCGACCACGACGATGTCCGGCTCGGACTCCAGCAGCTCGCGGACGCCGCGGCGGACGATTTCGTGGTCATCGAGCAGGAACACGCCGATCGGCCTGGCTGGCGTCGTCCCGTCGGGCTGCGGCTGTGCTGCCTGTATTTGGGCTGCGTCGCGCGGCTGCGGCCCGGCTGGGGGATTCATCTGCGGCTGGCACCTCTGTTCGCGTCCGCGCTCGGCCTGCGCGGACTCCCGCCTGCGGACAGCATCACGGAAGCTACCGCACGTCCGCCAGCGTAGGCCCCGTGCCGCGGGCGGGACAGGGACCATGGTCCCGCCGATCCGGCCGAACGTCCCTGGCCGCCGCCGCGCCGGGGGAAGCGGCGCTGCGAGCGGACACGGGCGCTGGGCATATCCTGGCGGGCTCTTGGGCCCTAGCCATCCTGCCCCGCGGAAGGTCCAATAGGTGGACGCTGCAAAGAGACCGACACGCCAGCGAGCGATCGGAGCAAGAGGACATGGCCGGATACGCGGATGCCTTCCGCCGGAGCCTGGCTGACCCTGACGGGTTCTGGGGCGAGGCCGCTGAGGCGATCGACTGGTACCAGCGGCCAACGGCGGTGCTCGATGCCTCCGGCGCGCCGTTCTACCGCTGGTTCACCGGAGGCGTGCTGAATACCTGCTTCAACGCCGTGGACAGGCACGTCCGCGATGGTCGCGGCGACCAGGCCGCGCTGATCTACGACAGCCCGGTGACCAGCACCTCCCGTACATTCACCTACCAGCAGTTGCTTGCTGAGGTCGCGCGGTTCGCTGGCGTGCTGCGCGGCCTCGGGACGGGCGCTGGCGACCGTGTGGTCATCTACATGCCGATGATCCCCGAGGCGGTCGTCGCCATGCTCGCCTGCGCGCGCATCGGCGCGGTGCACTCGGTAGTGTTCGGCGGCTTCGCCGCGCCTGAACTGGCAGCCCGCATCGACGACGCGGCCCCCAGGGTGGTGGTGTCGGCTTCCTGCGGGATCGAGGTCAGCCGGATCCTGGAGTACAAGCCGATCCTGGACCGGGCGATCGGACTGTCCAGCCACAAACCACAGTCATGCGTCATCCTGCAGCGCCCGCAGGCGCCTGCCACCCTGGTCGCCGGCCGTGACCTGGACTGGGTGCAGGCGATGGCCGGCGCCGAGCCGGCCGACTGCGTCCCCGTCGCGGCCACCGACCCGCTCTACATCCTGTACACCTCTGGCACCACCGCCAAGCCAAAGGGCGTTGTCCGCGACAACGGAGGCCACGCGGTCGCGCTGCACTGGAGCATGCAGAACATCTACAACACGCTGCCCGGCGAGGTGTACTGGGCTGCCTCCGACATTGGCTGGGTCGTGGGGCATTCCTACATCGTCTACGCCCCGCTGCTGGCCGGCTGCACCACAGTGCTCTTTGAGGGCAAGCCGGTCGGCACCCCGGACGCCGGGGCGTTCTGGCGGGTGATCGCCGAGCACGGGGTCAAGACGCTGTTCACCGCGCCTACCGCGTTCCGCGCGATCAAGAAGGAAGACCCAGCCGGTGAACTGGCCAGAAAGTACGACCTGTCCGGCTTCCGTTGCCTGTTCCTGGCCGGCGAGCGGCTCGACCCGGAAACTTACCGGTGGGCAGGCGAACTGCTCGGCATCCCGGTGATCGACCACTGGTGGCAGACAGAGACCGGCTGGCCGATCGCGGCTGACCTGATGGGACTAGATCCCATGCCCACCAAGCCGGGCTCACCCACCGTGCCGGTACCCGGCTACGACGTGCACGTCGTCGATCCCGCCACCGGCGCCGACGTCCCGCCAGGAACCACCGGGGAGATCGTGGTGCGGCTGCCGCTGCCGCCCGGCTGCCTTCCGACCTTGTGGGGTGACGACCAGCGGTTCATCGATTCCTACCTGGTGCGCTACCCCGGCGCTTACATCACGGGAGACGGAGGATACCGCGACAGCGACGGATACCTCTATGTCATGGGCCGCACCGATGACGTCATCAATGTCGCAGGCCACCGGCTGTCCACCGGGGAGATGGAAGAAGTCCTCGCCAGCCATCCCGCCGTTGCCGAATGCGCCGTCATCGGCGTCCATGACCCACTCAAAGGCCAGATCCCCCGCGGATTCGTTGTGCTCAAAGCGGGCAGCGACACCGACCCCGACACGCTGAGCGCCGAACTCGTTCAGCTGATCCGCGACCAGATCGGCGCCGTAGCCGCCCTGCGCAGGGTCGACGTGGTGGCCGCGCTGCCCAAGACCAGGTCCGGCAAGATCCTGCGGAAGACCATGCGCGCGATCGCGGACGGCGCGGACGAGCCGGTGCCGTCGACCATCGAGGACCCGGCCGCGCTTGACGCGCTCCGTCCCATCCTGCGCGGCGACGGCTAGGGCAGCATCTGCCGCTGAGCGGCCGTGCTACGCCCGGTCCCGGGGCCGGCCGGGCGCCCGGCCGGCCCCGGGGCGTACTCCGCCGGGACGTTCAGGCAGCTACCGCTGGCTCCGGACGACAACGACGGGGCAGGCCGCGTGATTCACGACCTGGTTGCTCACCGAGCCCATCAGCAGGCTGCCGAAACCGCCGCCCCCGCGTGAACCGACGACGACCAGGTCGGCATCGTGCGAGGCATTGATCAGCTCCATGGCCGGGAGGCCGCTGACCGCCCGCGTGATCACCGAAGCAGGTTGTGCCGCCAGCCGGCCAGCCGCCTCCTGCGCCGCTGCCTCGGCCGCCTCGCGGACCTTCTCGACCTCCGGCTGGTCGGCCGGGTAGATGGTTGGGGTGCCGCTCCAGTAGCTGCCCGCGACCTGATGCACGGTCAGGACGGTGAGCGGGGCATGCCGAAGCGCTGCCTCTTTCATTGCCCATTCGAGTGCAAGCTGAGAGTGCTCTGAGCCATCGACGCCCACAACGATTCCAGGCATTGCCTCTCCTTCTCAACGGGGCCGCCGCTCACGCGGCCGGCCATTTCACTCCGGTAACCATTGTCGCTGTCGTCGCCGGACCCCGCCAGGGACGTTGCGAAGCCGGTCCGCAGCGAGGCGAATTTCGATTTGCTCCTAGTGCAGCGGCAGCAGTCCGTGCTCGGGGAATACGGCCGACCTGGTTGCCATGATGGCCTGGTCGACGGGTTCTTCCGGGTCGTAGCCGGACTCGAAGCTG
Source organism: Streptosporangiaceae bacterium (assembly GCA_035299845.1). Classification (GTDB taxonomy): domain Bacteria; phylum Actinomycetota; class Actinomycetes; order Streptosporangiales; family Streptosporangiaceae; genus Palsa-506. The sequence goes on along the minus strand of DATGVY010000733.1, from coordinate 11,599 downwards.
GCGTACTGCGGCCGGGCCCCTTCTGTCATCAGCTCGGGAGGCTGGCGGCCGGTGCGCCCGGCCGCGTACTCGCGCCAGGCGGCCGGGATCGCCGCCGCGGGATCGATCGGGTGGCCGGCCGCCTCAGCGAGCAGATGCGTCCAGGTTCTCGGCACTACCTGGAGGAGCTCGTACCCGCCTCCTCCGGTGAGCAGCCAGCGGCCGCCGGCTACCTGATGGGCAAGGCCGTGGATCGCCGCGTGCGCCGCGCGCTGTGCGTCAATGGACAGCTGAAGGTCGGCCAGCGGGTCCAGCCAGTGCGTGTCACAGCCATGCTGGCTGACCAGGATTGACGGCTGGAACGCCCGCAGCAGCGGCGGGACCACGGCATGGAAGGCCCGCAGCCAGCCGGCATCCCTGGTCCCGGCGGGCAGCGCCACGTTGACCGCCGAGCCTGGCGCCCCGCTGCCGCCGGTCTCGGACGGCCGGCCGGTGCCGGGGAACAGGGTCGCCGGGCTCTCGTGCAGGCTGATCGTCAGCACCCGCGGATCGTCGTAGAAGGCTGCCTGCACGCCATCACCGTGGTGAACGTCGATGTCGACATAGGCGACCCGGTCCGCGCCGGCCCCGAGCAGCCAGGCGATCGCGATCGCCGGGTCGTTGTAAATGCAGAAACCGCTCGCCTGCCCGCGCATCGCATGGTGCAGCCCGCCCGCGATGCTCGCGCCGTGCTCCGCCTGGCCGGTCCAGACCGCCCGGGCCGCCGCCATGGTCGCGCCCGCCACGAGCGCTGACGCCTCGTGCATGCCGGCGAAAACGGGGTCATCCGCCGTGCCGAGGCCGAAGCTCAGCAGCGAGGAGTCTGGCTTGTCGCCGCCCGCCCGCCGCACGGCTGCGATGTAACGCGGGTCGTGCACGAGCTCAAGTTCCGCATCGGTGGCCGGCACCGGGCGCCCGACCGTGACCCCCGCCTGGTCGAACAGCCCGAAGGCGCGGGCCAGCTCCATCGTCAGCTCGACCCGGACGGGCGCCAGCGGATGACCGGGACCGAAGTCGTAACCAGCCAGCCGCTCGTCCCAGGCAACATGCAGGGTGCAGGCCATGCGCTCATCCTCCCAGCCGCGCGGTGGCCCCGCTAGCCGGGCTGTCGCCGGCCAGGCGGGCGGTGCTGGCCCGATGAAGGGCCCACTGACCCGGCAGCGCGGGACGTAGGTCCTCTTGCCCCGGTGCCGTCCGGAAGCCGACTATCGGGAGCAGGCGCAGCGGCCGGCCGACGACCGGGAGGTAATCATCATGACGAGGCACGAGACGGCGTGGCAGGCCGCTGAGGCCGCCGCAGGAGCGCTTGCCCCCGCGGCCGGCTTGTTCGCTTCGCTGGACGCGGCGGGTTTCGGCGAGTCCACGCTCGCCGTGCTCGCGCGGGCGGCCGGGCAACCCGCTGACCTGGCCGCGGCCAGCTTGCGGTTCTGGGCCAGCGTGGCACGGATAGGGCCGGCCGCCGCGGCGCGCTGGCTCGGCATGGACGCGGAGCCGCCCGTCCCCGTTCCGCCCGACAAGCGGTTCGCTGACCGCGCCTGGGACGACAATCCGGTGTTCTTCGCCGTCCGGCAGTGCTACCTGGCCGCTACCCGGCTGGCGGGTGACCTGCTCACGGCAGGCGCGGGCGACCCGGTGGCCGACGCGAAGGCGAAGCTCGCGGCAGGCTTCCTGCTGGACGCGCTCGCGCCGACGAACTTCCTGCTCACCAACCCGGCCGCGCTCAAGCGTGCCTTCGAGACCGGCGGCGCCAGCCTGGCGGCCGGTGCCGGCAACTTCGCTGACGACCTCATCAGCAATGGCGGCCGCCCCCGCCAGGTCGATACGCGCCCCTTCAAGATCGGCGAGAATCTCGCCGCCACTCCCGGCAAGATCGTATTCAGGAACGAGCTCATGGAGCTCATCCAGTACGCGCCGCAGACGCCCAAGGTCCGCGCGATTCCGGTGCTGGCCAGCCCGCCGTGGATCAACAAGTACTACATCATGGACCTCGCGCCGGGGCGCAGCTTCCTTGAGTGGGCGGTCAAGCACGAGCGCACGGTCTTCGCCATCTCCTACCGCAACCCGGACTCCTCGATGGGAGGCGTGACCCTGGACGATTACCTCATCCACGGCCCGCGGGAGGCGCTGGACGTGATCGGCGAGATCACCGGTTCCGCCAAGATCGACATCATCGGGCTGTGCCTGGGCGGTGCCCTGACCGGCATGCTTGCGGCCTATCTCATCAAGAAGGGCGACGACAGGATCGGCTCGATCACGCTGCTCAACACCCTGCTTGACTACAGCGAGCCGGGCGTGCTCGGTGCGTTCACCGACGAAAAGACGGTGGCGCGGCTGGAGCGCCAGATGGCGGAAAGGGGCTTCCTCGAAGGCAGCCAGATGGCCGGCACCTTCGACCTGCTGCGGGCCAACGACCTCATCTTCAACTACGTGGTCGCAAACTGGCTGATGGGCCAGCGGCCGCCAGCCTTCGACATCCTCGCGTGGAACGGCGACAGCACCCGCCTGCCGGCCGCCATGCATTCCTTCTACCTGCGCTGCCTGTACCTTCGCAACGAGCTGGCCAGGGGCGAGATGGAACTGGCGGGCCAGCGGCTGTCGCTGTCCGACGTGACGAACGACACCTACGTCGTGGGCGCCATCAACGATCACATCGTGCCCTGGCACGCCTCGTACAAGACCGGCGGGCTGCTCGGCGGTACCGTCCGGTACGTCCTGTCCAGCGGTGGTCATATCGCTGGCATCGTCAACCCGCCAGGCCCGAAGGCATGGTACGAGGCGACCGATCACGCCCCTGCAGACGCCGAGGCGTGGCGCGCCGCGGCCGCCAGGCGGGACGGATCGTGGTGGGAGGACTGGACCGGGTGGGCGCAGAAGCGGGCCGGCGGTCGCGTCAAGCCGCCCCCCATGGGCAGCAGCGAGCACCCGCCGATCGGCGATGCGCCCGGCGACTACGTCCTGGGCTGAACGCCGCCGGCCTGGCCTGCGCTTGACAAACCTACCATTTGCTCAATATAGTTAGCAGTGCAGACCAGAACCGCAGACCAGAACTAAGGAGGAGCCATGAGCGAGACCCGTACCGTGGGCAAGGAAATACAGGACGAGATCCTGAACACGGTCCGCAAGAGCCAGGCAGCGGTGGTTGAGGCACTGGAGACGTGGGCCAGCGCGGTCCAGTCGATCACGCCGGACCTGCCGGCAGTGAACGTGCCCTTTGCCGGCAAGCTGCCCAAGCCGCAGGAGCTGATCGCGAGCGCCTACGACTTTGCCGAGCAGCTGCTGGCCAGCCAACGGAAGTTCGCCGAGGACGTCCTGAAGGCGACCGCGCCGTTGCTGCCGTCCAAGGACGCAGCCAAGGAGAACGGCGGCACGACAAAGTAACCCCAACCCCAAGCGCGCGGCGAGCCCAGGAATGGTTCGCCGCGCGTTCGTGCTCAAGTGGCAGCGCGACGGTCACATGGCCATGATCTTTCCCGGGCCGGCCCTGGTCTTCGCTAGCCGGTCAACGCGGACATCCGGGCGGGGCGTCATCGGGCCGCCTTCCCGCTTCCGGGCCGGCCCCTGCGTTGACCACCACGACGGGACAGCGTGCCCGCCTAAGGCAGGTCCTGAGCACCGGGCCGACTGAGAGCCCGGCCGCATCCTGCGGGCGCGTGGTTCCGAGCACGAGCAGGTCAGCGCTGCCGGACCGGGCAATGAGCACACGCTCGGGCACACCCTCGGCCAGTTCCGTGTGCAGGCAGGCCGGCCGGACCGGGCCGAAAGCTTCGCGGACGGCCGCGGCGAGGCCGCTGTCCAGCGCGACTCTCGTATCCTCCTTCGGGTGGCCCTCGCCGATACCGGCGTACGGGGCCGGCTGCGGGGAGGGATCCCATGCGCAGATCGCGTTCAGCCGGACATGCCGGCGCCCTGCCTCATCTGCGGCCCAGCGCAGCGCGGCCACCGATGCCCTGGAGCCGCTGACCCCGACCACGATTTCCTGCCTCGCGGTCCCGCTCATCACAGCCTCCTCTACCGGGCGATTCGCCTAACGCGGGCGAAACGTGCCCGCCAGCAGTAAGTCTGGCGCGGCCGGACTGGCACGGATAGGGCACAAAGTCACCCTGGATGGTCAGGGACCTATGTCCTTGCCGGCACAGTTCCAACGCCCTGCCGGGAAACCGCCGCCCGCTGCTGCACCCGCAGCGGCCCGCCGTAGCCCCGCCACCCGCCGCGGTTTCATGATCACGGATGATGCGAGGGGTTCCGGCGCCCGAATCTTCCGTGATCATGGACGGGCAGGTCAAGGCGCCGATTTGGTGGTGAGAATGGGGCGGGAGTGGTTACTGGGGGGTGAAGCGCGGGTCGTTCTGGGGGTGCGCGCCCGCAAAACTCTCCATGATCATGGATGGGCAGGTCAGCCGCCGGGTACGGTCGACAGGCCAGTCGCCGCGCGGACCTGACGGGCGATCTCGACATCTTCCCGCGCCGTGATGACCAGCGTGCGGGCGCCGCCCGGCGACGCGGAAATGTCGGCGTCGGCTGCCGCGGCGGCGTTGCGCGCCGGGTCGACAGCCACGCCGAGGAACGCCAGCCCGGCCGCTGCCTCGGCCCTGACCGCGGGCTGGTGCTCGCCGATGCCGCCGGTGAAGGCGAGCACGTCCAGCCCGTTCATCGCCGCGGCCATGGCCGCGATCTCCCGCCGCAGCCGGTGCGCGTGCACGTCGATGGCCAGCCGGGCGCCGGAACTGCCCGCCTCGGCCGCGCGCCGCACCTCGCGCATGTCACCCGAGCCACTGGGCAGTTCGGCCAGCCCGGCCAGCCCGGACGAGTGCTCAAGCCCGGCCGCCACCTCGGCCAGGCTCAGCCCGCCATGCTGCAGCAGCCAGATCAGCAGCCCGGGATCGACGTTCCCTGGCCTGGTGGCCATGACCAGTCCCTCCAGCGGCGTGAAGCCCATGGTCGTGTCCACGCAGCGCCCGCCTTGCACCGCCGCCAGCGATGACCCGGCGCCGAGATGGCAGGTCACCACGGCGACCCGTTCCAGCTTCTTGTTGATGATCTGCGCGCTGCGGCGGGCAGCGTATCCGTGCGAGAGCCCGTGGAATCCGTACCGGCGCAGTCCGAACCGGCCAGTCCAGGCGGCGGGCAGGGCATACCTGGCGGCCGCCGCCGGCATCCCGGCATGGAACGCCGTGTCGAAGCAGGCGACGGCGCGGACGCCGGGCAGCGCCTCGTGCGCGGCGCGGATCCCGGCCAGGGCGCGCGGCTGGTGCAGCGGCGCCAGGTCGGTCAGGCCGGCGATCGCGGCGATGACCGCGTCGTCGAGCACGGTTGCGCGGGTGAACTGGCTGCCGCCGTGCACCACCCGGTGACCCACCGCGCCGATGCCGGACAGGCCGCCGAGGAACTCCCTGAGCTCGCCGCTGTCCGGGCTGCCGTCCCACTGGTCCAGCTCGAGCGCCGCGGTGACCTCGTCATTCGCGCCGAGCACGCGGAGCTTGAGGCTGCTGGATCCGGCGTTGACGACTAGGACGCTGGTCATGGCCGCACGGCGCTGGTCACGGCTGCGCCGGCGCCGGTCACGGCTGGCTGGCGGCGGCCTGCCAGGCCCAGTCCCTGACCTCGGGCAGGTCATCGCCGTGCTCGCGGGTCCAGGCGTGGTGCCTGGCGCGCGTATCGACCATCTGCTGACGAAGCCAGGCCGCCTTGTTGCCCAGGCCGGGAACCCGGTCGATCACGTCCATCACCAGGTGGAACCGGTCCATGTCGTTCATCACCACCATGTCGAACGGCGTGGTGGTGGTGCCTTCCTCCTTGTACCCGCGGACGTGGAACTGGTCGTGCGCCGCCCGGCTGTAGGTGAGCCGGTGGATCAGCCACGGGTAGCCGTGGTAGGCGAAGATCACTGGCCGGCCAGAGGTGAACAGCGCGTCGAACTCGGCGTCGCTCATCCCGTGCGGATGCTCGGAGGCCGGCTGCAGCCGCATCAGGTCGACGACGTTGACCACCCGGACCCGCAGCTGCGGCAGGTGCCGGCGAAGCAGGCTGGTGGCCGCGAGCACCTCCAGGGTCGGTACGTCGCCGGCGCAGGCCAGCACGACGTCGGGCTCTTCGCCATCGCCGTCGCTGCTGGCCCATTCCCAGATTCCCGCGCCGCGAGTGCAGTGCAGGATGGCTGAGTCCATATCCAGCCAGTCCGGAGACGGCTGCTTGCCCGAGACGATCACGTTGACATAGTCCCTGCTGCGCAGGCAGTGGTCAGCCACCGACAGCAGCGTGTTGGCGTCCGGCGGCAGGTAGACCCTGATCACCTCCGCCTTCTTGTTCATCACGTGATCGATGAAGCCGGGGTCCTGATGTGAGAAACCGTTGTGGTCCTGCCGCCAGACGTGCGAGGTCAGCAGGTAGTTCAGCGAGGCCACCGGGCGCCGCCACGGCAGCGCCCGGCTGACCTTCAGCCATTTTGCGTGCTGGTTGAACATCGAGTCCACGATGTGGATGAATGCCTCGTAGCAGGAAAACAGGCCATGACGGCCGGTCAGCAGGTAGCCCTCAAGCCAGCCCTGGCAGGTGTGCTCCGACAGGATCTCCATCACCCGGCCGTCAGCGGCGAGGTGCTGGTCAGCCGGCAGCACCTGCTCTTCCCAGGTCTTGCCGGTGACCTCAAGCACCGCGTTCAGCCGGTTGGACTCGGTCTCGTCCGGCCCGAAGATGCGGAAGTTGCTGCTGCCGTCATTGCTTCGCATCACGTCGCGGAGCATCCCGCCGAGCACCCTCGTCGGCTCGGACGCCTGCGCCCCCGGGGCCGGGACGGGCACCGCGTAGTCGCGGAAATCCGGCAGGACCAGGTCGCGCAGCAGCTGCCCGCCGTTCGCGTGCGGGCATGCCCCAAGCCGCCGGTCGCCGGCCGGGACCAGCCTGAGCAGGTCAGCCAGCGGTCTGCCGCTGGCGTCGAAGAGCTCGTCCGGCCGGTACGAGTGCAGCCACTCCGCAAGCTGCCGCAGGTGCGCCGGATTGGTCCTGACCTCGGCCAGCGGCACCTGGTGCGCCCGCCACGTGCCCTCCACCGGCAGGCCGTCCACCGTGGCAGGCCCGGTCCAGCCCTTCGGGGTGCGCAGCACGATCATCGGCCATCGCCCGCCGGGCTGGCCGGGCTGCCCTGGTCGCCCGCTGCTCGTGGCCCCCAGTCGGGCGGCGTCCTGGATGGCATGGATCCGCTCGATGCACTCATCAAGCGCCGCGGCCATTTTCTTGTGCATAACGGATGGTTCGTGGCCGGTCACATACACGGGCTGGTAGCCGCACCCGCGCAGCAGCGCGTCGAGCTCCTGCTCCGGGATCCGGGCCAGCACGGCCGGATTGGCGATCTTCCAGCCGTTCAGGTGCAGGATCGGCAGCACCGCGCCGTCTCTGGCCGGGTTGAGGAACCTGCCCGAGTGCCAGCTGGCGGCCAGCGGGCCGGTCTCCGCCTCGCCGTCGCCGACCACGCAGGCCACGATGAGGCCCGGATTGTCGAAAGCGGCGCCGTGCGCGTGCGAGAGCGAGTAGCCGAGTTCGCCGCCCTCATGGATCGAGCCGGGAGTCTCCGGCGCGACGTGGCTCGGCACCCCGCCGGGGAACGAGAACTGGCGGAACAGCTTCTGCAGGCCGGCCGCGTCGCGGGGCACGCTCGGGTAGACCTCGCTGTAACTGCCCTCCAGCCAGCTGTTGGCTAGCGCGGCGGGCCCGCCGTGCCCCGGCCCGATCACGTACATCATCGGCTGGTCGTGCACCGTGATCGCGCGGTTGAGGTGCGCCCAGATGAAGTTCAGGCCTGGCGACGTGCCCCAGTGGCCGAGCAGCCGGGGTTTGATGTGCTCGGGCCGCAGCGGCTCGGCCAGCAGCGGGTTGCCCATCAGGTAGATCTGCCCGGCCGCCAGGTAGTTGGCGGCCCGCCAGTAAGCATCAAGCGTGCCGGCGTCTTCGTCGGTCAGCGGCAGCTTCCCGGTCGGTGTCATCGGGTCCTCTCCTAGTGCGCCGGTCCGGCGGGCCGGTCCGGCGGGCCGGTCCGGACGGGCTCCGGGCCGGGCCCGCGGCCCCCGCTACTCGTCCAGCATCTCCGAGACGGGCCGGCGCGGAGCGGGCGGGACCGACTTCCGTGGGCAGCCGATCGGCTATGAGCTGATCACCTCGCGCAGCTGCAGCGTCATGACCTGCCGGATGCCGAGCATCCGGAAACCGGCCCGTTCCATCGGGCCGAACGCGGCCCGGACGAGGGGCATCGCCTCCTGTCGACTATGCAGCTCAGGTTGCGCGGCGGAATAGTCCCGGCCCCTGAGCCTGATGGTGCAGCCTCCGGCGGCACGCACATTCCGCGACCAGTCGGACTGGTTGCCGAAGGTGAGTGCGATCACGACCGTGTCGCCGGTGCGCCCGGCGCTGACCGGCGTCCGGTAGATCCGCCCGGAGCGTCGGCCAACGTGCCAGATCAGCGCGGCCATCCGGAAGTGCCGTCGGCCGGCCAGCTTGCGGATCAGCGGATTGAGTACCTTCGTCATCGGGCGCATCAGGATCCGCACGACCGGCGCGGGCGGGACTGGGGCTACCGTGCCCGGGGCACGGGGAACCATCAGTTCCGAATCTGTAGTCATTTTCCTTCTCCTCGCTGTGTAGCCATCAGGCGGCGCGGTCCGGCCGCGTGCTGCCAATGATGATCTTGAGATTGAGCTTGTTCGCCCTTCGCTCGCACAGGCACGAATGCCCGCATATTGTCGGTGGCCGTCGGATGGCGGCACCGGTAAGGACGGAACGGGGTGGCGAATAGTGACGCCAGCGGAATCGGCGAGGCTGCCAGCGGGGCGGCCGGCGAGCCTGGTCACCGGGGGACCAGCGAGCCTGGCAGCGGGGAGGCCGGCGAGCCTGGTCGCGGGGGACCGGTTAGCCTGGCCGGGCGCGGCGCTCAGGCCGGGGCGGAAAGCTGCGAGCTGAGGAAAGCCAGCTGGCGCGGGTCGCCGATGACGTGAACCGCCTGGATGATCTCGCCGCGCATGGTGAACACCAGCACGCCGGAAAGTTTCCGGCCGATAAAGCCAAGCACCGCTGGCTGACCGCCGACCGGAAGGGAGACCAGCGTCGCGCCCTGGCCCCAGAACCGCAGCAGGTTCCTTGCCACCCGCCCGGCGCCGGTCACGACCCCCGGCGAGCCGATCGCGTCAGGGCCGAGATCCACGTCGCCCCACGCATCGGGGGCGAGCACCTCAAGCAAGCCGCTGAGGTCACCGCTTGCGCACGCGGCGATGAACTTCTCGGTGACCAGCCGGTGCTCGGCGGAAACGATGTCGAAACGCGCGCTGCCTGGGCCTTCGGCGATCTTCTGCCTGGCCCGCCTGGCCAGCTGGCGGCATGCCTGGGTGGTCCGGCCGACCGTCTCGGCGACGGCGTCGAATGGCAGCCGGAAGATATCGTGCAGGACGAAGACGACCCGCTCCGCCGGGCTGAGCTGCTGCAACACCACGAGCAGGGCGAGTCTGACCCCGTCGTCGAACGTGACCCGGTCGGCCGGATCGGCCAGGGTCGGCTCGGCAGGCGGCGCGACGAACTCGATCTCGCTGGCGTCGTGTGAGCGTTCCCGGCGGGAGCGGGCAGACCTGATCTGATCAAGGCAGAGCCTGCTGGTGACCACGATCAGCCAGCCGCGCTCATTCTCGATCTCGCCGAGATCCGCGGCCATCAGGCGCGAGAACGCGTCCTGCACGATGTCCTCGGCTGCGCCGATGTCCCCGAGCATGCGGAACGCCAGGTCAACGAGGTACGGACGGTGATCGGCGTACGCCTGGCTGATCGCGTCGCGGTCCCGTTCCCCGTTCATGCCGGATCCTCTCCCGAGATCGGCCCGGCGCGGGCCAGCTGAGCTGGCCGGTCGCGCACATGCCTTTCTTACCCGACGGCGCAGCTCGACGAATTGTGACATCGGCGGCGGCCGCGGTCCCGATGTCACTTCCGGCCGCCGCGTGCCGTCCTTGCCTGTGACGCGCCGCAGTAGCCGGGCGCGGCAGCCAACCGATGAAGGAAGATTCATGACGCGCATTCCTAGCCATACCATCACCGGCGCCCCGCAGGCGGCACGGCCGCTGCTGGCCGACATGGTCCAGTTCTCGCCGACCGGCCGGCTGCTGAATCTGCACGCGCAGATGGCGCATTCCCCGGCGGTGCTCGAGTCGTATGTGTCGATCAGGAGAGCGACGGCGCGGCACGGGACCCTGGACCTGCCTATCCGCTCTGCGCTCATGCTCGCCGCTGCGGTCCACGACGGCAGCGAGTACGCGCTGGCGATCATCTCCATGCTGGCGCTGCGTTCTGGCTGGCGCCGTGATCAGGTGGCGGCACTCCTCGCGGGCAAGGACCTCGGCGACGAGCAGGCCGACGCGCTGATCGCCGTGGTGCGGGAGGCCGCGGCCAGCTCAGGCCACGTCAGCGACCCGACCTGGACCCGGGCCACTCGCAGTGGCTGGAGCGACGAGCAGCTTGCCGAGGCATTCGCCTACCTGGGGCTGGCCGTCTTCACCTCCTACTTCCTCAACTACGCAGCGACTGACCTGGACATCCCGGCGGCCGCGGGCGGTTCCGACCCGGCCGACGCTGGCCAGGCAGCGGCCACCATGGATGGCGGGAGCTGACATGGAACTTGTCCAGAGCCGCATCGTGACCGACGACGTCGAAGGGCTGGCCGCCTTCTACGCCAGGCTGATCGGGACCCCGGTTGCGCTCAACGAGTACTACGTCGAGGTGCAGGCCGGCCAGATGTCGGTCGGCTTCTCCAAATGCCGCTTCACCGAGTATGGCGAAGACAAGGCAGTGCGGCCCGATGGCAGGCAGCGCCGGGATGAGATCATCCTCGACTTCCTGGTCGAGGATGTCGACGCGGAGTACGAGCGGATCGCGGTGCTGGGCGTGAACTGGGTCATGCGGCCGGCCACCCAGCCGTGGGGGAATCGCTCGATGATCTTCCGGGATCCCGAAGGGAACCTGGTCAACGTGTTCTCGCGGCGCGAGGGAGCGCCTGGCTAGCCGCCCGGGCGGGCCGGCGGCGGCCGCCGGGCCGCCGATGCTGGCCGTTACATCCGCCCGCCGGGCCTTCGTACCCGCCATTACCTACCCGCGACGCCGTGACTACACCTGCCATGGCGCTAGCCCACTATGCCCTTCTCAAGGGAGGAACATTCCCATGGCTGCCGATATCACCGTGGTCCCGCCGACTGCCGCGCAGCAAGACGCTGCCGTTCCGGCCGGATCCCGGCACCTGGGGCTCGCCCTCGTGGTGATCTCCATGGCCCAGCTGATGCTGGTGCTCGATGAACTGATCGTCAACACGGCACTGCCGCACATCCAGCAGGCGCTGCATTTCTCCGGAACCGGCCTGGAATGGGTGGTGACCGGATATGCCGTCACCTTCGGCGGGCTCTTGATGCTCGGCGGCCGGGCCGGCGACATTCTGGGCCGCCGGCGGATGTTCAGCGGCGGAATCCTGTTCTTCACCCTCGCGTCGCTGCTCGGCGGGTTTGCCACGCATTCGTGGCTGCTGATCATGGCCCGGGTGCTGCAGGGTGTCGGCGCGGCGGCGGCC
>DATGVY010000732.1:0-2409 GCA_035299845.1 Streptosporangiaceae bacterium | reverse complement strand
CGCCGAGGGCAGCGCCGCCGGACACGACATCGACAGCGACCTGGCCGTCATCAGCGTCGACACCGGCGAGACTCCCACGCTGCCGTGGGCCAGCAGCGCATCAGTGGAGATCGGCAACCCGGTGTTCGCCCTGGCCAACCCGGGCGGGCGCGGGCTGAGAGTGACGTTCGGGTTCGTCTCCGGCATCGAGCGGACTTTCCGCGGTCCCCGCGGCCGGCGCATCACCGGCAGCCTCGAGCACACCGCCCCACTGCTGCCCGGCTCCTCCGGCGGCCCGGTCCTGGGCGCCGACGGGCAACTGCTCGGGATCAACACCAACCGCCTCGGTGAAGGCTTCTACCTTGCCATCCCCGCCGACGAGACACTGCGAGGCCGCGCCGATGCGCTCGCCCGCGGAGAGACCGCGACATCGCCACGGCTGGGCGTCGCGATCGCCCCGAGTCACGTGGCCAGGCGACTGCGCCGCGCCGTCGGCCTCCCCGACACCGACGGCCTGCTCATCCGCGAGGTCGTAGAAGCCAGCCCCGCCGCCCGCGCCGGCCTCGCCTCGGGCGACCTGATCGTGGCGGCCGCAGGCCAGCCAGCCCGCACACCCGATGACCGGTTCGATGCGCTCGCGGCGGCACGCGGCGGCACCCTCGAACTAAAGGTCGTGCGCGGTACCGACGAGCGGACCCTCCAGGCCACCTTCACCGAGCCCGACCAGAACGCATAAGCGTCCTCAGCCCCCACCTGCCTGCGTGAGTACGGACTGCGCACGGGTGATCATGTCGAAGGTGCCGCGCGGCCCGGCCGCCAGCGCGCAGACGGCTGGCCGCCGCGCAAGGACAAGGAGCGAGACCGGCGAGGTGTCCTGGACCGCGTCAACAGCATCAACGGCGTAACGCCCGGACAGTCCAGGCAACGCCGCGAGTTCGACGAGCTCACCCCCCTGCAACCGCGGGAATGCTTCCGCTACCTTGCGCCGCTACGCCGCCACCCTCGGTGCCGACATCCGCAGCGGCACACCCGTGACTGCTGTAGAGCCCGAAGGCCAGAACGCCACCGCGGATGACAACGTCAGCACCACCTATGGAAAGTTAGACGGCCTAGTTAGCGCGCCGAGATGACGCCCAGAATTGGTCGTTCTGTGCAGCTGCCCGGACCGGAACCGGCCGTTGGTGTATGGCGCCTATTCGGCGATCCGGCGCTTTCCACTTCCGGCCCACCGGCGACCCGGGTGCGGCCGGGGCGTCACACTCCGTGAAGGCGTCCCGGCGCGAGTCCCGGCCGGCCATCTGGCCGTGCGTGCTGCACTCCACCGTCATTCTGCCGCGCCGACGCCCGCCGGTGCCTGACGACGCTCCGCTGCAGGCTAGGGCTGCAGGTCGATGGCTACTTTATGGCTGGAGGCGCGCGTCCCAGTGGCTCAGTGCCCGGCGCAGGCAAGAGGGCACGCTTGTGCCTGTGTCTAGCGTCTAGATACGCTAGACGCCATGGACGAGGAGCTGCTGGCAGGGGCCAAACGCGCGCAAGAGCGGCTCATCGAGGCGGAACACGCTGCCGAGGTCGCCAGAGCTGAGTTTCATCGTGCGGTGCGCCGCCTGCACCTGAGCGGCGCGTCGCTACGCGAACTCGCCAGAGCCCTGCACCTCAGCCACCAGCGGGTCCACCAGATCGTCGAGGCAGCCGGCGGCGCGCGCCGATGGGGAAGGCGCGGCCGGCAGCCCCCGGAGCTGGCCTGCTCGTTCTGCGGCCGGCCGCAACGAAAGACCCGGAAGCTCGTGGCCGGGCCGGGCGTTTACATCTGCGAAAAGTGCGTCGAGATGGCCGAGGCGGTCATCTGCTCCGGGCACGCCACCGAAACCGCGCTCGGTCTCCTGCGGCCCGTCGCTGAAGGTGCGACCCGGCGGCGCTGCAGCTTCTGCGGCAAGCACCGCCGCCAAGTCGCTGGCCTTGCCACCACCGTCGACAACCCAGCCGGCAAGGTTGCCGGTGATGCGGCCGAGTGCCTCACCCTGTGCCGGGAGATCCACGCCGAGCAACTGGCCTGACCCGCCGGCGCGGGATCTGCTCGCTCGCAGCCGGTCCGGATGGCGACCAGCGCGCCCAATTGCCGGACCCGAGCGTCAGCTGCAGCGCTGGTTCTCCTGGCCGTGGTGCTGGCCGGACACGCCCGCCGGCGACATCCTCCGGGAGGGGCGGATGCGAAGGGCGGACAGTCAGGTCATGGCGGCCAGGTGACCGGCCGGGAACCAGGCCGCCGCCGCACATCAGGGGTGGCGCGCGTCTGGTGGCGATCCACCAGCGGGCGAGCAGGGCGGCCAGTTACCGCCCCGCGTCCGGCTCCTGGCCACCGAGCGCCCAGGACAACGCGGTGCGGATGATGGCCTGTTCGGCGGAAGCCGATCGAAAAAGCCTGTCCATTCA
>DATGVY010000731.1:0-1664 GCA_035299845.1 Streptosporangiaceae bacterium | reverse complement strand
GCGGCTCAACAGCATCCGATGCCCGGAAGGATGAACTCCCCGATGTCGTTCCTGCCCCAGCCGAAGCGCCCTCTTGGCGAGTACACGACGTCAGAGCTTTCAGCGCGCAAGCGCGAGCTTCAGCACGCCGTCAAGGCCCTGGCCAACGCTCCTATAAGAGATGAGCTGGCCAGGCTCCTGGCCGATGTCGAGGCCGAGGAAGCCGACCGGGCCAGCATCGCCAAGGCCGGGCCGACCGGGTACGCGGGTCTCTGACCAGGAAAAACATGGCTGCGCATACGGGCGCGCGGTATGGCAACTCCGGGGTATGCAGTTAGCCGGAGTAGTCTGACTTCGTGGATTATCCGCGAGCGGATGCGCACTACCCGCGGTCGACCGGGGAGTTCCTGGCATGGTTCCGCACCGACGAGGACTGCCTCGACTACCTGGAGTGGCTCCGCTGGCCGGGCGGGTTTGCCTGCCCGCGGTGCGGGCAGGCCGGCGGCTGGCGGCTGGCCGACGGCCGGATCGAGTGCGGCGGCTGCGGCGGGCGGACCTCGGTGACGGCGGGCACGATCTTCGATAAGACGCGGACGCCGCTGACAGTCTGGTTCCACGCCTGCTGGCTGTTCGCCACCGCGAAGGACGGGATCTCCGCCCAGCATCTGCAGCGGGCGCTGGAGATCGGCTCCTACCACACGGCGTGGGCGATGTTGCACCGGCTGCGGTGTGCGCTGGTGCGGCCGGGCCGGGACCGGCTGGCCGGCGCGGTGGAGGTGGACGAGACGTTCATCGGCGGGGAGGAGCAAGGCCTGCGCGGCGGCCGGCAGCGCGGCAAGAAGGTGCTCACCGGCATCGCGGTCGAGGTCCGCGAGCCGAAGGGCATCGGCCGGTGCCGGATGGGCGTGCTGGCCGACGCGTCCGCTGCCACGCTCGGCCCGTTCGTCAGCGAGAACGTCGAGCCGGGCACCCGCGTCATCACCGACGGCTGGGGCGGCTACACCGGCCTGGCGGGCCTGGGCTACGCCCACGAGCGGCGCAGCCAGCGGGCCGCAGCCCGCCGCGGCGAGGACCCCGGCGAGTTGCTGCCCGCCGTCCACCGGATCGCCTCCCTGTGCAAGCGGTGGCTCCTGGGGACCCATCAAGGGTCAGTGGACGCGGCGCACCTGCCGGCCTACCTGAACGAGTTCGCCTTCCGGTTCAACCGCCGCCGCTCGCGCAGCCGCGGAATGGTGTTCTACCGCGTGCTGGAACTCGCGGCCGGGCACGATCCGGTTCGCTACCACGACATCCTCGCCACCAGGAAGCCCCGGAACAAGCCGCCGCTACGGCGCGGTACCGGTCACCCGCCGAGCCTGGAACGTCCCGCCGCGCACCGGCCCTGGCGGACCGCCGAGATGCAGCTCCAATTCCCGCTCCGGTTAACTGCATACCCCGGAGCGACGATACGGCCGCAGTCTTCTACGCGGGCGACGACCTCGGCGACCTGCCCGCTATTCAGCAAGTGAATGTATGGGCCGAGCGCAGCGGTCGACCTAAACTGACCGTCGGGGTGAGTCCCTGCGGACGGGGCCCAGTCGCCGAGCAGACTGACGTTACCGTGCCAGATCCGCAGAGTCTCATTTCGCTACTGCGGCAGATGATCGAGGAGGTCGCGTAGAGTCGCCCAGTCGCGGAGTTATGCC
>DATGVY010000730.1:0-9461 GCA_035299845.1 Streptosporangiaceae bacterium | reverse complement strand
TAACGGGATGCGTTCCGGCACAGGCCAGCATCGTACCGCGCCCGCCGGTGATCCGCTCAAGTTGCGCGATTGTCGCAGCAAGGTCCTGCTTAACCTCGGAAACGGTGCTGCAGATGCCGGTAACCACCTCGATGGTCGACTGCATGAGCTCATGACGCATCTTCGGATGCTCGCCGGCCTCGGTCAGCCCTGGCAGTGCGGCGAGCACTTCCCTGGCATCCTGGCGCAGCATCTTGCTGCCTGCATCGATGAGCTGCAGTTCCCACTCGACCCCGACCGTCGCGCCGCGAGAGGGGTTCCAGGTGATGGTCACGGGCTAACCTCCATGCAATCTGCCGCCGCGAGCGGCGCGGGAACTCAGTGAGACTGTGGGGGCTGATGAGGCAATGCGGAACGGCGTGAGCACCGGCCCGCCGGCGGGCAGGCAGACCTGTTCCTGGCGACCGGCCGGGTGGCGTGCTGACCGTCGCGGGAGTGCCGGTCACGCCGGGATGCGCTAGCGGCGATCAGCGACCATGAGCGCGCGGACGTGCCTCGATAGCCGTCCGCATGCATGATCAACCGCCTGTCCGCCACCGCCTTCTTACCCAGCCTGGCCGCGCCCGACGCGCGCCATGGCGGTCGCTGCTGCCGCCAGGTGGTGTCAATAAGCGTCAGGCGGCTTGTAGGCGCCCCATACATCACGGAGCGCATCACATACCTCGCCGACGGTGGCGCGCGCGCGGAGCGCCTCGCGGAGCGGATAGAGCAGGTTCCCCGTTCCCTCGGCGGCGTGCCTCACATCGTCGATCCGGCGCTTGAATTCCGCGCCGTCGCGGCTGGCCCGCAGCTCGGCTAGCCGCCCGGCCTGCTCCTGCTCGATGGCCGGATCGACGCGCAATGGCTGGTAGGGCTCATCGCCGGGATGGGTGAACCGGTTGACGCCGACGATCACGCGCTGCCCGGTGTCAATCTGCCGCGCGACGCGATACGCCGACCGCTCGATCTCGGCCTTCTGGAAGCCCCGCTCGATCGCCGCGACGGCACCGCCGAGGTCCTCTACCCTGGCCAGGAGCTGGCCGGCCGCCTCCTCGATGTCGCCGGTCATGGACTCCATCGCATACGACCCGGCGAATGGGTCGACGGTCGCGGTCAGGTCGGTCTCGTAGGCCAGCACCTGCTGGGTGCGAAGCGCAAGCCTCGCCGCCTTCTGGGTCGGCAGGGCGATTGCCTCGTCGTAGGAGTTCGTGTGCAGCGACTGGGTACCGCCGAGCAGGGCGGCGAGCGCCTGCACGGTCACCCTGGCCATGTTCACCTCGGGCTGCTGTGCGGTCAGCTGAACGCCGGCCGTCTGGGTATGGAAGCGCAGCATCTGCGACCGGGGATCGGCGGCGCCGAATTCCTCGCGCATGATCCTGGCCCAGATCCGGCGTGCGGCGCGGAACTTCGCGATCTCCTCAAGCAGCGTCGTGCGGGCCACGAAGAAGAAGGACAGCCGCGGCCCGAACTCATCGACCGTCAGGCCGGAGGCAATGGCCGTGCGCACATATTCCCTGGCATTCGCCAGCGTGAACGCGATCTCCTGCACGGCGGTAGCGCCGGCCTCTGCCATGTGATAGCCGGAGATCGAGATCGTGTTCCACCGGGGGATCTCCGCATGGCAGTACGCGAAGGTATCGGCGACGAGCCGGAGGGACGGCTGCGGCGGGTAGATGTACGTGCCGCGGGCGATGTACTCCTTCAGGATGTCGTTCTGAATGGTGCCGGCCAGCCGCTCAGGGCCGACGCCTTGCTCGTCAGCCACCAGCTGGTAGAGCAGCAGCAGAATGGCGGCAGGCGCGTTGATCGTCATCGACGTCGAGACTGACTCCAGCGGTATTCCGCGCAGCAGGATTCGCATGTCGTCGATGGAATCGATAGCGACGCCAACCTTGCCGACCTCGCCACGGGATGCTGGCGCGTCGGAGTCGTAGCCCATCTGGGTCGGCAGGTCGAAGGCAACGGACAGGCCGGTGCTGCCGGCCTCGATCAGCTGGTGGTAGCGGCGATTGGAGTCCTCGGCCGTCGAGAACCCGGAATACTGCCGCATCGTCCACGGCCGCGCTGTGTACATGGCCGGGTAGACACCGCGGGTGTAGGGGTACTCCCCCGGCTCGCCGAGCTGCTCCGCCGGATCGAAATTCGCTGGCTGCCCGGGACGGTAGACCGGTTCAACCGGCAGCCCGGATTCCGTCTCGCGCGTCATGCCCTCAGGGTACGGCGCGGCCGTGTGAGGTCGTCCGGATCAGGGTGCAGCAGCCGGCCCGGCCTGGCCTGTCACCCGGAATCCGTGTGCAGCCGTCCGGCGCAGTGCGCAGCCGCTGGCTCCCGTCTTTGGCTCCCGCAGCCATCCCCGTCGTTTGCCCGCCCCCATCCCGCGACTGATACCGCCCGCTTCGCCCGCGCTGACGGTGACGAGCACATTCTGCTGCAAACGCGTCCCGATTGGGGGTGCCAAGCGCGGGACTCACGGCACCGTGGGACCAGCCTCGCGGGCTAGGCGGGTGACAGGAAACCAACCCGCTGCCTGACGGCCTCCATGGTCTGGCTGGCGATCTTGCGTGCCTTGTCCGCCCCGGTCGCCAGCAGCCGGTCAAGCTCGGCCTCGTCGGCGAGCATCTTCTCGGTACGTTCCCGCACTGGCGCGAGGGCACCGACGACGACCTCGGCTAGCTCCTGCTTGAAGGTCCCGTACCCCGCGCCCGCGTACCTGGTTTCCAGGCTCGGCACGCTCTCGCCGGAGAGCGCCGAGTAGATCCGAAGCAGGTTGGTCACGCCCGGCTTGGCCTGCTCGTCGGCGCGGATCTCGGTGCCCGCATCGGTCACCGCCCTGGAGATTTTCCTGCGGATCGCGGCAGGCTCGTCAAGTACGTCCACGATGCCTTGCGGCGAGGACGACGACTTACTCATCTTCGCGGTCGGCTCGACCAGGTCGGTGATCTTCGCGACGTCCGCGAGGATGTAGGGCCCGGGCACCACGAACGTTGCGCCGAAGCGGCGGTTGAAGCGCTGTGCCAGGTCCCGGGTGAGCTCAAGATGCTGTCGCTGGTCCTCGCCGACGGGCACCTGGTCAGTGCCGTACAGCAGGATGTCCGCCGCCTGCAGGATCGGGTAGGTAAACAGGCCGACGCTGGCCTGGTCGGGGCCGGCCCGCGCAGCCTTGTCCTTGAACTGGATCATCCTGCTGGCCTCGCCGAATCCGGTGATGCAGCCAAGCACCCAGGCCAGCTCCGCGTGCTCTGGCACCTGGCTCTGTACGAAGACGATGCAGCGCTCGGGGTCGAGCCCGGCACCAAGGAGCTGCGCGGCGGCCGTCCTGGTCCTGCGCCTGAGCAGGGCCGGGTCCTGCGGGGCCGTGATCGCGTGCAGGTCCACGACGCAGTACACGGCATCGTGGGTGTCCTGCAAGGCGACCCACTGGCGTAGCGCGCCCAGGTAGTTGCCGAGGTGGAAGGAGTCCGCCGTGGGCTGGATGCCGGAGAAAACGCGTGGTCGGGCCATGCCGGAAGTCTAGTTCCGGGCTGCCGCCCGCCGCCGCGAACCGGCCGGCCGAGCGCGGCCCCGGCGATGTCCCGGGCCTGGTGGTGTCCGGCCTGGTGGTGTCCGGCCTGGTGGTGTCCGGGCCCTGGTGGTGTCCGGCCTGGTGATGTCCGGGCCCTGGTGGTGTCCGGGCCCCGGCGATGTCCCGGGCCTGGTGGTGTCCGGGCCTGGCCTTGCCCGGGCCTGGCCTTGCCCGGGGGACCCGCGAGGCTGGCTAGCTTCAGCTCCCGCCGCCGCCCGGACCCGATCAGCCGTTTCCCGCGCCGTTGCCCATGACTGGCACGATGTCCGGCGCGCCGAGCCTGATGGCGTCCGCGTCCTGATCGGTGCTGGCGTCCTGCGAGGCCCGTTCGGCGGCGATGCTGGCCCGGTAGTGCTCAACCTCCCTGGTCACCTGCCGCGCCTTCCACCGCATCGGGCCGGCCATCAGCTCGGCGGCTTCCTGCGCCACCGACACCCCGCGGTCCCAGGTCTCGATGGAGATATGCGTCCGGCGTGTCAGCACGTCGTCAAGGTGGCGGGCGCCCTCGTGCGACGCGGCGTAGACGACCTCGGCCCGCAGGTAGTCGTCGGCGCCGTCAAGCGGCCGGGCCAGGCTGGGCTCGGCCCCGACCAGGTCGAGTATCTCGCCGACCAGGGCGCCGTACCGGTGCAGCAGGTGCTCGATCCGCGCGACATGAAGGCCGGACGCCCGGGCCAGCGTGTACCGCGCGTTCCACAGCGCCACATAGCCGTCCGCGCCTGCCAGCGGCACCGCGTCGGTGCAGGACGGCGCTACCCGGCCGTCCAGGCCATGCGCCACCGCGTCCACCGCGTCGCGCGCCATCACCCGGTAGGTGGTGTACTTGCCGCCCGCGATCATCACGAGGCCAGGCACCGGGTGCGCGACCGTGTGCTCGCGTGACAGCTTCGAGGTAGATTCTGACTCCCCGGCCAGCAGCGGCCGCAGCCCGGCATAGACGCCTTCGACGTCATCCCTGGTCAGCGGAACGGCGAGGATCTGGTTGACCTGGTCGAGCACGTAGTCGATGTCGGTCCGGCTGGCAGCCGGGTGCGCCTTGTCCAGCGACCAGTCCGTGTCGGTCGTGCCGATGATCCAGTGCCGCCCCCACGGGATGACGAAAAGGACGCTGACGGCCGTCCGCAGGATGATCCCGCTACCTGACTGGATGCGGTCCCTGGGCACCACCAGATGGATCCCCTTGGAGGCGCGCACGTTGATCGTGCCACGCCCGCCGACCATGGCCTGGATATCGTCGGTCCACACGCCGGTCGCGTTGACCACCTGCTGAGCGCGGATCTCCAGGGTGGCCCCGGACTCAAGGTCAACGGCACGGACGCCGGTAACCCGCTCGCCCTCCCGCAGGAATCCGGTTACCTGGGTGCGGGATGCGACGTGAGCGCCGTAGCTGGCCGCGGTACGGACGAGTGTCATCACGTAGCGGGCATCGTCGACCTGGGCATCCCAGTACACCAGCGCGCCGGTCAGGGCTGACCGCCTGAGCGCGGGTGCCAGCTGCAGCGCCGCCCGGCGGGTCAGCTGCCGGTGCCCGGGCAGGCCCCTGGTGTGCCCGAGCGAGAACCCGAGCACGTCGTAGGCGGTGACGCCGGCCCCCACGTAGGCACGCTCCCAGACGTGGTGGGTGAAAGGGAAGAGGAAGGAGACGGGGCGGACCAGGTGCGGCGCGATCCGCTGGAGCAGCAGCGACCGCTCCCCCAGCGCCTCCCTCACCAGCCCGAAGTTGAGCTGCTCCAGATAACGGAGGCCGCCGTGAATGAGCTTGCTTGACCGCGACGACGTGCCGGAGCCGAAGTCCCTGGCCTCGACCAGCCCGGTGGACAGCCCGCGGGTAGCGGCGTCAAGCGCCACCCCCGCTCCGACGATCCCGCCGCCCACCACTAGCACCTGGTGCTCAGTCGCCGCGAGCTCGGCGAGCGCTGCGGCCCGCTCCGCGGGGCCCAGCCTGACCGTCGTTCCGCCACCGGCCATCACAGTCCGAACGCTACCGGCTCATGCCATCGCGGATGGCGGCCGGCCTGCCCCGGCTGATCCGCGCCACGCTGGCCGCCCGCTGAGGCCAGGCCCGCTGCCGTCCTCCGGCTGAGACCCGCCCGCGCTCCGGCCCGGCCAGCTCTGGGTGTCGCGCTGACGCCCGCCATGCCCGCGTCGTCCCGGCAAGATCCGCGGCGCCGTCCGGTCAGCGGCGCTGCGCGCTCGGTGTCACGACGACCTCGACCCGCTGGAATTCCTTCAGGTCGGAGTACCCGGATGTCGCCATGGTCCGCCGCAGCGCGCCCATCAGGTTCATCGAACCGTCGGCAACCGTCGACGGGCCGTGCAGGATCTGCTCGATCGTGCCGATAGTGCCGACATGAAGCCGGGCGCCGCGCGGCAACTCCGGGTGGTGAGCCTCGCTGCCCCAGTGGTAGCCGTGGCCGGGAGCCTGCGCGGCACGGGCGAACGGCGAGCCGACCATCACGGCGTCCGCGCCAAGAGCGAGGGCCTTGGCGACATCGCCGCTGCGCGTCATGCTGCCGTCCGCGATCACGTGCGCATACCGGCCGCCGGATTCGTCGAGATAGTCGCGGCGGGCGGCGGCAACATCGGCGATCGCTGTGGCCATCGGCACCGCGACACCGAGGACCGCAGCCGTGGTATGACCGGAGCCGCCGCCGAAGCCGGTCAGGACTCCTGCCGCTCCGGTCCGCATCAAATGCAGCGCGGCCGTGTAGGTCGCGCAGCCGCCGACGATGACCGGCACATCGAGCTCGTAAATGAACTGCTTGAGATTGAGCGGCTCGGACTGGCCGGACACGTGCTCGGCCGACACTGTGGTGCCGCGGATGACGAAGATGTCGACACCCGCGTCGATGACCGCCTTGTAGTAACGGACTGTCCGCTGCGGCGAAAGCCGCGCGGCCGCGGTGATCCCGGCCGCGCGGACTTCCTCGATCCTCCGCCCGATCAGGTCTTCCTTGATGGGCTCCGCATAGATCTCCTGGAGCCTGCTGGTGGCGGCGTCGTCATCAAGCTCGGCAGCCTCGGCGAGCAGCGGCTCAGGATCGTTGTACCGGGTCCAGAGCCCTTCGAGGTCAAGGACGGCGAGCCCGCCCAGCCTGCCGATCTCCACCGCGGTGCGCGGCGACACGACACTGTCCATCGGCGCGACGATGAGCGGAAGGTCGAACCGGTAGGCATCGATCTGCCATGCCATCGACACTTCTTCCGGATCCCTGGTCCGGCGGGACGGCACGATGCCGATCTCGTCCAGGGCATAGGCCCGGCGGCCGCTCTTGCCCCGGCCGATCTCAACCTGGGTCACGTCCGCCGTCCGACGTAGTTCGGCGCTTCCGCGATCATCTCGATATCGTGCGGATGGCTCTCCGCCAGGCCAGCGCTGGTGATCTGGGTAAATCTGGCTGCCTGCAGCTCGGCGATGGACCGGGCCCCGCAGTAGCCCATCGCGGCGCGCAACCCGCCGACGAGCTGGCCTGCCACGGCGGCCAGCGGGCCACGGTAGGGCACCTGGCCTTCGACGCCCTGCGGCACCAGCTTGTCCTCGCTCAGCACGTCATCCTGGAAGTAGCGGTCCTTGGAGTACGAGCCGCCGCGCTCGGCATTCCGCAGGGCCCCGAGCGAGCCCATGCCCCGGTACAGCTTGAACTGCTTGCCCTGGATGAAGACCATCTCGCCCGGGCTCTCCTCGCAGCCCGCGAGCAGGCCGCCGAGCATGACCGTGTCGGCGCCCGCCGCGATTGCCTTGGCGATGTCGCCGGAGTACTGCAGGCCACCGTCCCCGATAACCGGCACGTTCGCCGCCCGGGCGGCCTTGGCCGCCTCGTAGATCGCGGTGACTTGCGGCACGCCGACTCCGGCGACCACCCTGGTGGTGCAGATCGAGCCCGGGCCGACACCGACCTTCACCGCATCGGCGCCCGCGTCGATCAGGGCCTGGGCGCCCGCCCGGGTGGCCACGTTCCCGCCGATAACGTCCACCGAGACATTGGCCTTGACCTGGGCGATCATGTCCAGCACCGACTGCGCATGACCGTGCGCGGTGTCCACGACAAGGAAGTCGGCGCCGACGTCGGTCAGCGCCTGGGCCCGGCGCTTGGCATCCTCGCCCACGCCGATCGCCGCGCCGACGACGAGGCGCCCTTCAGCGTCCTTGGTGGCGTGCGGGAACTTCTCGCTCTTGGTGAAGTCCTTCACGGTGATGAGGCCGCGGAGCCGTCCGGCCTCGTCGATCAGCGGCAGCTTCTCGATCTTGTTCCGGCCGAGCAGGCGCAGCGCCTCGGCCCGGCCGACCCCCACCGGCGCGGTGATGAGCGGCATCGGCGTCATGATCTCCGCGACCCGGCGCCCGCGACCCGCCTCGAATCGGATGTCCCTGTTGGTGACGATGCCGAGGAGCACGCCGTCTGCGGCCGTCACTGGTACGCCCGAGATGCGGTACCGCGCGCACAGGCGCTCCACGTCCGCCACCGTAGCGTCCGGCCCGCAGGTCACCGGGTTGGTGATCATGCCTGCTTCGGACCGCTTCACCATGTCGACCTGCTGCGCCTGATCCTCGATGGACAGATTGCGGTGCAGCACGCCAGCGCCGCCCTGGCGGGCCATGGCTACCGCCATCCTGGCCTCGGTCACGGTATCCATCGCCGATGAGACCAGCGGAACGCTCAGGGTGAGGTTGCGGCTGAGCCGGCCGGTGATGTCGGCCTCGCTTGGCACGATTGCCGAGTGCGCGGGCAGCAGCAGCACGTCATCGAAGGTCAGGGCGGGCGGGGCGAACTTGGCGGCGGCCTCGGTCATGTCACTTTCCGTGGGATGGCTGCGAGACATGCTTCATCCTATTGACAGCGCCGCGTTGCTGTCCGCCTCCGAGGCAGCTAGCCGCCCCGGCGCGCCGTCCGCTGCCAGCGCCGCTGCCGTCCGCTGCCAGCGCCGCGCTACCGTCCGCCGCCCGTGCCGCGCTGCCGTCCGCGGCCCGCCCGCCGTGCGGTCAGGCGATCCACTCCTCGCGCGCGATCGCCCTGAGCCGCGCGAGCGCACGGTGCTGCGCCACCCGGACGGCGCCCGCGGACATCCCGAGCTCGTGACCGGTCTCCTCAGCCGACAGGCCGGTGAGGACCCGCAGCACTAGCAGCTCGCGCTGCTGGATAGGGAGTCTCGTGAGAAGGGCCATCGCGCGCTTTGCCTCGATGTGAGCCACCACCGTGTCCTCCGGCCCCGGCCTGTCGTCCGGCCCGTCCGGCAGGTCCTCGGTCGGAATGGCCAGCCTGCCCGCGGTCCGCACGGCATCGGCCACTTTGTGTGATGCGATGCCGAATACGAATGACGAGAACGGCCGTCCCATATCCCGGTAGCGCGGCAGCGCGGAAAGGACTGCAATGCAGACCTCTTGTGCGACGTCGTCAGCTACGTGATAATGACCGGCGATCCGGCCGAGGCGGGCCCGGCAGTATCTGACCACCATGGGCCGGATATGTTGCAGCAGAGATTCAATCGCCCCAGGCTGACCGCGGGCTGCCCGTGCGGTCAGATCGCGAAGACTGCCCCGGTCACCCCCATCTAGCTGCGATCCGATACGTTCTCCGTCGGCCGCTGGCCGGACTGCGCATCCCTCCGTCACGAAGGATTGATGCCCAGTCAAACGGCATGAACCCTCATCTGAGCGGCTACAGAAAGGTCACATTGATGTGACGCAGAGATGCGCCGTCTAATCCGAATAACAATGAGTAATCACTCGACTACTCTACGTATTCGAGTTGGCTTCGCGTCTTCCTGCATATTCCGTGACGTGCCATTGAAAGCGCTGATCGGATGATAGGAGTTGCTCGGGGGGGTAATGGCCGAATCGGTTGTGCCCGGCCCTACCGCCCGGCATGTCCGGTCCCTGCTC
>DATGVY010000729.1:0-2108 GCA_035299845.1 Streptosporangiaceae bacterium | reverse complement strand
ACGTGCTCTACCTGATCGGCTGGGGCAACCGGCTCAGTACGCTGCTCGTGTGGCAGCGGTCGCTGGTGTTCACCAAGAACTACCCGCAGCGGATTATCACCTTCGAGCAGAGGCGGGCCGGGGTCAGGTTGAAGTAGTTAGGTGTCGCAATGCACGCAATGCAGGTGCTGGCTGCGGCAGCCGGCCGCCAGGTCGTTCCTGCGCGTGCTCAGATGGCGACCACGCTGGGCTTCCACATCATTCTGGCCTGCTTCGGGATCGCCTTCCCGACGATTGTCCTGGTAGCCGAGTACCGCGGCCTGCGGCGTTCTGATGACGTGGCGATGCTGCTCGCCCGACGATGGTCGCAGGTCCTCGGCGTCCTGGTCGCCGTCGGAGCCGTCACGGGAACCGTCCTGTCTTTCGAGATGGGACTGCTGTGGCCCGGACTCATGCGCACATACGGCGCGGTACTCGGCGTGCCGTTCGGCTTCGAGGGGATCTTCTTCTTCCTCGAGGCGATCTTCACCGGCATCTACTTGTACGGATGGCAGCGCCTCCCGGGCTGGACGCACTTCTGGACGGGTATCCCGATCGCCCTCACCGGCATCGGGGGCGCCGTCTCGGTGATGGCGGCGAACTCCTGGATGAACCAGCCGGGCGGCTTCACGCTGAGCCACGGGCGGGTCGTAGCCGTCGACCCGTGGCAGGTCTTCTTCAACCGGGCCACCCTTTACGAGACTCCGCACATGGTCCTTGCGGCCTACATGGTGGTCGGCTTCCTGGTCGCGTCGGTTTACGCGGCCGGGATACTCCAAGGGCGCCGGGATCGTTACCACCGGCTCGGTTTCGGCATCCCGTTCACGATCGGAGCCATTCTGACTCCTTGGGCTCAACGGGTCGTTGCAACACTGCTGGTAAATGACCCTTCCGCGTCAACCATATACGGCGGGCACCCGTCGCAGGGTGCCGTGCGCGGCGGGGGGCAGGCTCTGCCTGGCCCTTGACTGCTGCCGCCCAGGGGCCGCAGAGGTCTCCGGGGTCCAGGCCGGCCCGCAGGGCCGTCGCCGCAGGCGATGCGCGAGCAGCCTGGAGGCCGGAGGGGCGGCCCCGTACGCTGCGCGGCACCCCGGAAATGAGCGGCGGCGCCAGCCGCCACCGCAATGAGCGTTCACGCTGCCGCGTCGCGGTCCAAGATCTCGGCCAGCGCCTCGGCCGGGGTCTTC
Source organism: Streptosporangiaceae bacterium (assembly GCA_035299845.1). Classification (GTDB taxonomy): domain Bacteria; phylum Actinomycetota; class Actinomycetes; order Streptosporangiales; family Streptosporangiaceae; genus Palsa-506. The sequence goes on along the minus strand of DATGVY010000729.1, from coordinate 903 downwards.
CAGCCCAGCGTCTTGCGGGGCCGGCCGTTCAGCTCATCGGCGACCGCGGCCAGGTGGGCCGGGCTGTGCCCGGCCAGCGGGGTGCTCTTGGGGAAGTACTGGCGCAGCAGCCCGTTGGTGTTCTCGTTGCTGCCCCGCTGCCAGGGCGAGTGCGGGTCGCAGAAGTAGATCTCGCAGTCCGCGGCCACCGCGATCTGCGCGTGCGCCTTCATCTCCCGGCCCTGGTCCCAGGTCAGCGACCGGCGCAGCGCCGCGGGCAGCCCCGCGATCACCGGCGTGAGCGCCTCCGCCATGGCCGGCGCGTCATACCCGCCGGGCAGCGGCACCAGCATCGTGAACCGGGTGGTCCGCTCCACCAAGGTGCCGATGGCCGACCGGCCGGCCGCGCCGATCAGCAGGTCGCCCTCCCAGTGCCCGGGCACCGCCCGGTCCGCCGCCTCAGCCGGCCGCTCGCTGATGTTCACCATCCCCGGGATCTTCCCGCGCCGCTCGCCGTCCTTGCGCCGCGGCTTGCGCAGCGCCCGCCCGGTCCGCAACGACTTCGCCAGCTCCCGCCGCAGCGCCCCCCGGCCCTGCACGTACAGCGACTGGCAGATCGTCTCAGGCGACACCCGCATCTCCAGCCGTCCCGGGAACTCCGCCGCCAGCCGCGCGCTGATCTGCTCCGGCGACCACTTCATCTCCAGATGCAACTGCACCCAGTCCCGCAGCTCCTCGCTGCCCGCGAGCTTAGCCGTCTTCGGCCGCCGCGCCCGCTCCTCCGCCAGCGCCTGCGCCCGCAGCGCCCGGTACCGGCCCCGGGGCCCGTTCCGCCGCACTTCCCGGCTGACCGTCGACGCCGGACGCGGCGGATCCAGCCGCGCCCCGATCACCCGGTACGACTCACCCCGCGCCAGCCCGACC
>DATGVY010000728.1:0-2049 GCA_035299845.1 Streptosporangiaceae bacterium | reverse complement strand
TGCCGGCTCATGCAACTCGGGTTCGCGCCCGTCTACGACTACACCCTCGGCAAGGTCGACTGGATCGCCGCCGACCTCCCCACGGTCAGGGCAGCGCAGCCCAGCCGGAGGGTCCTTGACGCCGTCCGGCGTGACGTGCCGACCTGCGCTCCCGGCACCCCTGCCGGGCCGGCGCTGCAGCAGGCACGCGCACAAGGATGGGACCGCTGCATGGTCATCGCCGGACAGGGCACCGTGGTCGGGATCCTGCGAAACGACCGGATCAGCGCCACCGAGCAGGCCCCGGCTGCCGAGGTGATGCAGCCCGGCCCGACCACCGTGCGAGCCCACGAGGACCTCGACGCCACCCGCCAGCGGATGCACGACCGCCACGTCGCGCACCTGCTCGTCACCACCCCGGACGGTACCTCATCGGCGTCCTGAACGCTGAAGATAGCTGAGGCTGGCTGCGCTCCGCCTGGTCACTGACGCGTGGCGGGCACGAACCGATGCCGTACCGGCAGTGGAGCGGCACCGCTCGGATGCTTCGGCCGGGCCCGGTTGGTTTGTCCGGGCCCGGCGGCTGCTGGTGTTGGATTAGGCGACGGGCTTGAGGTCCTCGTCTCGCTTATTCTGCGGCGGGAATCCTGTGCCTGCCCGCGCCGGGCGGCGAGGAGCATGCCGACGGCTGCTCCGATGAGCGAGGCCGCCGGAAGGCGGCGCACGCGCGGGCTCTCCCTGGTCACCTGGGCAACCCTCGGGTGCACCAGATGAAGTGCGTCTCGGCCGCGCAGCCCGCCAGCACCTGCTCCAGCTCCCTGCCCACGTAATCACTGGCCGCGTCGCGCCACAACGCGTCGATTGCGTCGGCCTGGCTGGCCACCTCGCCTAGCTCCCGGACGTCGCGATCCGGGTGCTGGGCTCGCGACCTGGCGATGTCGGGGCAGCCGGTCTGGTGCACGCGGAAGGATCCTGCCTCTGTATAGATGGCTGTCAAGATCATGTAGTTCTCTCCTTGCCGAGCTGGCCCTGCTGGCCGGCGCCCGCCTTCGGCCGGGAAATGCTTAGGCCTTGCCGGCCGTATCCCAGTCAGTGCTCTCGCCGCCGCATCCGGCGACCATGCAGCCGACGGCAATCGCTAATGCCAGACTGGCTGTCCCTGTCATCTGAGACTCCTGCCCGTGATTGCCGCTCGGCATAGTCATTCCGGACCAAATAGCGCAGTTCCTCTGCTGTCTCCCGTGCGGATCTCTCTCGGCGTATCTACTGCCCCTGGCTGACCCCACATCCTGATCAACGCCGGGCGCAGCCCGCATTCGGCCATGAGCCGCAGCAGCGCGCTGTCCCGGAGCGCCTCGAACTGCAGCCTCTTGCGCTCTGCGGGCGTGGCCGCCTCGGGGATGTCAGCGCACGCGGCCAGCAGCTTGCGGAGATCGCTGGTATCGGGGACCGGGATCAGCTGCTGCTCGGCCTTTGGCAGCGGCATGCGGGACATCGGCGAGCGATCGATGCACTCTTCCTCCGGGCGCAGGTCCTGACTCGGCAGGCGGGGAACTGGACGGCCGGGCTAACCCGGCGCAAGCCGCTGGTCTTTGGCTGCCCCGCGCGCCGCTGGCCTGCCACGGCGATTTGACGATCCGCAGCGGTGATGAGCGACCTGCCGCGGCGTAATGGGTGGACGATCGCGAAGCTGATCGGGGACAGGACGCCGGACCGGACTCAGCGGCTGCTGAACCGCGCGTGCTGGGACGAGGCCGCGGCAATGGACGCGGTGTGCCGCTTCGCGGTGGCGGGGCTGGATGAGGCGGCGCGCCGGTCCGGCCGCGGGCGCGGCCTGGCGATCGGGGCGCTGGATGAGACCGGGCAGGAGAAACACGGCAAGGCCACTGCCGGCGTGCAGCGGCAGCACATGGGCTGCGCGGGCGGGGTGGAGAACGGGATCAATACCGTGCACCTGCCGTACGTGCGCGAACGGGCCGGGCACGCGCTGACCGGCGCCCGGCAGCAGATCCCGGCCGGCACATCGCTGACCCGGTGAAGTGCGTGCTCATGGCCCTGCCGCCAGATCTG
>DATGVY010000727.1:0-3292 GCA_035299845.1 Streptosporangiaceae bacterium | reverse complement strand
CCTTGCGCAGGTGAGACGTTCCCGGCGGCTGATCGGTTCCCTGCGGCCGGCGCGGGCGCCACGCCAGCCCTCCGCAGGTGCTGCAGACGCGGCAGCAGCCGGGCCCGGCCCCGGGCGCAACGGCTCTTGACCGTGCCCTGGGATATTCCGAGAATGCCCGCGGCATCGGCCACCGGGTAGCCGAGCATGTCCACGAGCACGAGCGCGGACTGCTGGTCATGCGGCAGTGTCCGCAGTGCCGCCATGACGTCGATCGTGGTGTCGCTGGCGGACGACGGATCTGGGATCGCGCGGCCCATGGCCAGGGTGTCGAGCGTGCGCTCGTCAGTGCCGCCGGCCGGCCGTGCGGCCTTACGGCGCAGCCGGTCGAGGCAGGCATTGACCACGATCCGGTGCAGCCAGGTGGTGACGGCCGAATCGCCGCGGAAGCTGCCCGCCCGCCGGAAGGCTGAGATCATCGCCTCCTGCAGGGCGTCGGCGGCCTCTTCTGGATCCGCGAGGGTCCGCAGGGCGACTGCCCAGAGCCGGTCCCGGTGGCGCAGGAATAGCTGGCCGAACGCGTCGGGATCACCCTCGACGTGCCTTTTCAGCAGGTCTGTATCGGCCGGCTGGGCGTCCGGTGCGACGTGCTGCCCGGGCCGTGAGCGCTCCTTCCCGGTGCCGGCCACCTCCTGCGGTTCCGTCGCCGTCCTCCCCTCGGCCCCGGCGCGGCCGCTGCCGCCCGGTCCGGGCCGACCTGTTGACAGCCGGTGCTGACATGCCCGCCGCCGCGGGCACCGATCAGCCCGAGCCCTTCACGATGATGTTGAAAATCTCAGCTTCGTAGTGGTTCTTCGGCCCGTGCGCCTCTGGCGGCAGGCGGGTGAACCAGATGAGCACGTACCGTCCGGTCGCGGTGGACTGTGACGAGAAGGTGTGCGTCCCGCCTAGGTTGTCCGCCTGCGCGACGGTCGTGAAGGTGGCCAGGGAGGCCCGGGTGCGGCTGCCGTCGTTGCCCACCTCGATGGCGACGTTGGCGCCGAACGTGGGCCCGAACTGGATCGTTACCGAGCTCAGCCCGACCGCCTTGCCCATGTCGAGGATCAGCCCCGAGCCCGTCTTGAGGCCGCCGAACACCGGGTTGCCGATGTAGTACTGCGTCTGCCAGGCCGTGCCTGGCCGGTTGTCGATAGCCAGGCCGGCGCCGTTGCTTGTCTCCTGGAATCCGCGCGCCTGCTGCGGGACCAGGACCGTGGCAGCGGCGCTCCCCGTCGCGCTGGCCGACGGGCTGTGGCCGCCTTGCCTGCCGGGCTGGTGGGTCGGCCGGAGCGCGAGCGCCGCCGCGGTCACCGCCGCCACGACGGCCAGCACCAGGACGACCACGACACCGACCTTGATCCCCGAGACGGGCGGCCGACCGCCCTGGCGCGACGGGCGACCGCCTGAGCGCTGGGGCCGGGCCCGGTCGCGCTGTCCGGCAGCCACTCCGTCCCGCGGCCAGTACTCGCCATCCCCGCCGGGTATCGGGCCGGTGTCGCCGAACTCGACGGCTCGCCAGGGCGCCATCGGCGGAGCTGCCGTGGGGGGCGGCGTACGCGGGATGACAGCCGCCAGCGCCCCGGCCAGCTGCCCTGGCGTCGTCAGCGCCGAGCCGCCGCGGCGGTCCTGCTGGAACAGTGCCCGGCAGGTGATGTCGTCGAGTGCCGTCGGGACCCCGGCCCGGACTTGCCGCGGGCTGCGGGGCAGGCCGTCGGCTACTGGTGCCGTCGGCAGCGCGGCGCCGTCCGGGCCCGGCCAGTGGCCGGTCAGCGCCGCGTACAGGAGCCTGGCCAGCCCGCGGGTATCGGCGAGGGCGGGGTCATCGACGGTGGTTCCGGCGAGCGCAGCGTCAATTCCGAGGCCGACGATCTTGACGCCGCCGCCTGGCGTCCACCGGAGCGATCCGGGCACCAGGCAGAGATGCGCCAGCCCGGCGGCATGGGCGACCGAGAGCGCGGCCGCGGCCTCGGCCACGATCTGCGCGCCGCTGGAGGGGTCAAGCGGCCCCGCGGCCAGAAGATCGTCAAGCGGCTCTCCGACGGCCCACTCCATGACGATGTAGGCCCGGTCCCAGTCATCCTCGACATCGAACACCTGAGTGAGGCGCGCGTCCGTGAGCCTGCTGGCGGCCCGCGCCGCCGTCACCACTTCGCGGATCCGCGGGAAGCCTGGCGCGAAGGTGAAGACCGTGACCGCCCGCGCGAGTATCTCGTCAATGGCCTTCCACGCAGCCCAGCCACCAGCTGCGGCGATCCGGTCCTCAAGGCGGTAGCGCCCGCCGAGCCGGGTGCCAGGCTCAGAGATAAACGTGCTCATTTCGGCGTATCAAGAGCGGGCCAGGCCCTCGGCCTCCTTCCGAGCCTCGTGCGGTCAGCCGGACGGGAGTACATCATGGTGCTGCACAACATGCTAAGGGGCCAATGGCGCTCGAAGCGGTCCGCGCACCCTAGCATCGCAAACCGTTACCTGCGAGAGACGTCCGGGCACGCGGTCAGCCGCGCAGCCGGGCAGTGACCGTCGAGCTGAGATCGGTGAGCTCGGCGACGCCGAGTGCCTTGGCGAACAGCACGTAGAGCAGCAGCGCGCCGCTGCCGCTCAGCATGACAATGATCAGTGCGGCCAGCGTGCCGGCGGGCACTACCGCGCCGACCATGACGGTCACGGCAGCGGCGAAGATAACGGAGGGAACGGCCGACAGGTGCATCTTGACCAGGCTGATGCCGATCCGCCGGCCATCGAGGCCGCCGAGCCGCCTGCTCAGGATCCGCCACCCGGCCACCGCGCCCACCAGGTTCGCGGCACCGAACCCGGCGCCAAGCCCGGCCACCACATGCGCGGCGGGCAGCACGGCCAGCGCGATGAGATTGGCCGTGATATTCACGGCCATGGTGAGGACGCCGATGAGGGCCGGCGTACGGCTGTCATGCATCGCGTAGAACACCCGGAGCAGCAGCTGGAACATCATGTACGGGACCAGGCCGAGGGAGAACACGGCGAACACATCGCCCAGGTACCGCGCGTCGGCGAAGGACATGCTGCCGTAGCCGAGCAGCACCTCGGCGAGCGGCGGCCCCAGCATGGCCAGGACGACGGCGGCGGGCACGACGATCACTGACGACAGCCTGACGCCGGTGGAGAAATCACCGCTGACCAGGTCATACTTGCTGTCGGCGGCGTGCGCGCTCATCCTTGGCAGCAACGCCGTGATCACCGAGATGCCCACGATCGCATACGGCATCTGGAACAGCTGCCAGGCATAGCTGTAGTCGGTATA
>DATGVY010000726.1:0-16061 GCA_035299845.1 Streptosporangiaceae bacterium | reverse complement strand
AGCGCGATCGCCCGGCTGAAGGACCAGCCCGGCAAGGACCTCATCAAGTACGGCACCAGCCGCTTCGACGACACGCTCGTGCGAGACCACCTGATCGACGAGTTCCACTTCTGGATCATGCCCGTCGTGGCCGGCTCAGGGCAACGGCTGTTCGAGCACGTGGACACCTCCGGGCTCGACCTCAGGCTCACCGACGAGAGGAGGCTGGAGAACGGGTCGGTGATCCTCACCTACGCGCCCGGCTGACCTCAGTCCATGGCCGGCGGGGCGGGAATGTCGTGCAATGAACTCGGAATGGGCGGTGTCGATGGCGTCGGCGGGATGTCCATGAGGACCCAGGCTGCGCTCGGGAATATCCATAGCCGCAGGTGGTGGACCGGATGCCCGTCGGCGTCGTGCACCAGCCGGGTGACCCGGACGAGAGCGGCCTCAACCGCCGTGTCCGGGAGCTGGGCTCGCCAGCGCGGCGGCCCGGACGAATTGCTCGCTGTCGCCGACCTCGATGCCGCGTTCGAAGTGTCGTTTGAACTTCTCCCGGTAATGGGCGGACCAGAGCCTCGCGCGGCCTTGCAACATCAGCGACGGTTTCGGGTGTCGGCCCGTGGCGCTCCCCGAGCCGGATCGGTACAGCTTCCAGGCACTCACCGCCCCAGGGCTGCGGCGGCGCGCCAGGTTGCGCGCGCCGTGCGCTCCGGCGCAGAGCAGGCGCGACCGTCCGGCGAACGGCAGCGGGCGCCGCGGCTCGACGCCTTGTCGACGCAGGCTCTCAGCGCCGGGCGCAAGCTGGCACGGCGCCATCGTGGAGACAAGGACCGGTACGGGCCCGGTCCGGGCCGGAGATGTCAGTGAAGGCGCATTCAGGGATCCGAGTTTGACCCGGGGAGTCACCTTGGCGCAGAAGCAGATGATCTGTGCTTGTCCGTGACGCTCCACCACGACCAACTGGCCACGCGCTAAATCGGCGTTCGGCGCGCGGCACGCTGCGACCGCCCGGGGCGGAAACTCACCCGGCGTGACGGCTGTCGTGTCGGCTTCACGGCTGACGCCAGGCGGGCCCGGCAGCTGCCCGGCACGCAGGCCCGGTCGCGCCGGGCACGGGCAGGAGCCGACGCCAGCGACTGGAGTTGCTGGCGGCCCTGGCGACATGCACTGGAGCCCGGCTTAGCAGGCACCGCCACCGGGCCCGCGCCCCGGCAGGTGCCGCTGCCCGGGTTCCATGGGAAATGGCTCAGCAAGAAACTTATCTGGTCTGCGACGCTGTAGCACCGGCGGATCAGGCTTCGTGCAGCCATCGTCGCGCGTCACATGTTACGCAGCCATAGCGGCAGCAGACCTTCTCCCGAATCAGGATCCGCGCTGCCGCCTGCTGTCCCCGACGCCGAGCACACATAAAAGGCCAGGTCACGACCCGAAACGAACGAGCCCCCTTACGGAATCGAACCGTAGACCTTCTCCTTACCATCACCACAATCAGTCAGCCCTGTGACCGCCGTACAGGGCCTGACCAGGCTGAACGCTGGCTCACGCCAGCGGAGACTGGCCCTGGCCAGCCCTGCCCGGCGGCATTCTGCCCCCCGAACTGCCCCCCGCGATGATCTCCTGATGACCAGCCAAGAGCAAACCATCAAATAACCGAGCACACGTTCGCTCATCTCCCTGGACAAGCAGGCCGACAGGCGCCAACGTCGGCGTGCAGGCCGGTCCTGGGCACACGCCCGCGAGAGCCAGCCACCACTCCCCAACCCGGATGCATCCCCAGCCGCGCAAGTCAATACCAGCAGCACCAAGCACAGCCCAGCGCCCAGCTATCTGCCGGCTAGGCGCAGCGCAACGGCCCACGACGACAGACTTTCGCCGCTTCCCCCGATCATGCCGGCCGCGAAGCTGCTTTCCCGGCAGTCCTTTCGGCAGCGCTGCCACCGCTGCGATGTGGCGCCAAGACGCATTGCTGATGGACATCCAGATGCCGTGCTCCACGGGATCGGCGCCCACCCAGGGCCCGTCCGCGCGCAGCCCGGCACGCCCGTCCCTGATCGGCCGTGGTCTGCGACAACCACACACGCGAACGGATATGCTCGCGGCGCCGAGGCGCAAAAGCTACGCGCCCAGGAAATCCAGGATCCGCTTGTTGATGCCGGTGGGGCGCTGCACCATCAGGAAGTGCCCGACGCCCTCGATCAGCTCGGACTGCGATCCGGGGCCGCAGTGCTGCGGCACCCGGCTCACCTGCTCCTGGCTCATTCCGTGGCAGCCGTCCTGGGTGCCGTGCAGGTACAGCGTGGGCTGGGTGATGTCCCTGCCCCAGGCCGCGGCCTGCTCTGCTGCCCATTCCGGTGAGCCGAATCGGCTGGGGTCGAACTGGCCCCAGTAGTAGCCCAGGGCGGCCTGGAAGTGAGCTGCCTCGCGGATGCATTCTTTGACCTTGGGCAGGTCCTCAGAGGCATCGTAGCCGGGTGACCAGTCCGCCCAGATCCTGTCGATGAACGCGAAGTTGCCAGCCGAGATCACGTCCTCGCACACCCGCTGCATCTGGAAGTACCAGAAGTAGAACGAGCGCTTGATCTGGTCGTACTTGACGATGTTCTCGCCGAAGATCGGGAACGGCGGGATGTTGAGGATGATGCACCGCCGCCACCGCCCGGGTTCCTTGCCGGCCGCCCCCCAGGCCCCGACCGCGCCCCAGTCGTGGGCGATGAGGATGGCGTGCTCGTCGCCGCCGAGCGCCTCGTGCAGCGCGATCTGGTCGGCCACCATCGTGCTGGAGTGCACATGGTGGCGGTCATCGGGAAGCTCGGTCGGCGCGAACCCGCGGTTGAACGGAGCCACCGCCCGGTACCCGGCGTCAGCGAGCGCCGGGAGCAGGTAGCGGTAGCTGTAGGGCGAGTCAGGGAAACCATGCACGCACAGCGCCAGCGGGCCGTCTCCCTGCGTCAGGTACTCGAACGTTAACTGGTTGGCCCGGACAGTGCCCCTGTTGAAGTCCTGCATGGTGCTACTCCCTTCGGCCGGCCTGCCTGGCGTCAGCCAGTGATCGTGGCCTTTCCGCATATGACACCACATCATGCGTCATCCCGTTACAGGCGCGCGGCATCACGGCGCCGGTGCACCATGGTCGCGATGTGTCCAGCGGTCTCGGTGCCCCTCAACAGAGATTGATGAGCGTCCACCTCGCTGATCGGCTGCGGGTGGCCACCCGCCTTGCTGGCTGGATGGGCTGGACTCCGAGCCACGCGTGCGAGTGCGCATCAACGTTGCGGTGGGTCACGCAACTCGCAGCAACTATTCCCGTTTCGCGGATGGGCGCGCAGAGTAAGGCCAGGAGGTGGGTTGCTGTGGGTGATGCGATCGTCGGGGTTGTAGCGAACCCGCTGTCCGGTCGCGACATCCGGCGCCTGGTTACGCAGGCCTCGGTGTTCCCGACGGCCGAGAAGGCCAACATGATCCAGCGCATGCTCACTGCGCTCGATGCGGTCGGCGTGCAGCGCGTACTGCTCAGCGCTGACCTCGGCGGCATCTCTGCGTCGGTCTTTCGCGCGATCGGGCGGCGCCGCAGTCAGGACGGCCGGTGGCCGGAGGTCGAGTTTCTCGACGGCCAGCCGATCCGGCAGACCGCGCAGGACACCGTGGACGCCGTCCGGCGCATGGTTACCGCGGGCGCGCGGGTGATCGTCTGCCTCGGCGGTGACGGCACCGCCAGGGTCACCGCGTCAGCGGTCGGCGACGTGCCGATGCTGGCGCTGTCGACGGGAACCAACAACACGTTCCCTGTGGTCCGGGAGGCGACCATCGCGGGCCTGGCGGCGGGCCTGGTCGCTACTGGCATGGTCCCGGCCGACGGCGCGGCAACTCGCGCCAAACTGCTCGAGGCACGGGTGGGTGATCGGGTCGAGACGGCGCTCGTGGACGTCGCTGTATCCACCGAACGTCATGTCGGGGCCCGCGCGGTATGGGATCCGGCGAAGCTGACCGAACTCTTCTGCGCGTTCGCGGAACCCGACGCTATCGGCCTGTCCAGCATCCTGGGCCAGGTCTCCCCAGTGGCCCGTCACGAATCTCACGGGGTCACCGCGCGCATTACGGCCGAAGCAGCACTACAGGTCCTCGCGCCAATCGCACCGGGGCTGGTCGTGCGGGTAGGGGTACGCGCGATCGAGCCGATGCGCCCCGGATCCGTTCATCCGATCGATGCGCGGGCTGGCGTCATCGTCGTCGACGGCGAGCGTGAGCTCACCTTCGAGCCGGGCGAGCAGCCCACTGTCCGGCTGCGCGCTGACGGGCCGTGGTGTGTGGATGTGCCAGCGGTCCTGGCGGCGAGTGCTCGCCTCGGACTGCTCAGACGCGCCCGTTAATGGTCCTGGTCCGGCCAGGATCTGCAGGCACCGACCGTCTAGGAGGAGCACATGACTGACACGGTGGAGCGGAGAGCTCTGACTCCAGGGCAACTGCTGAGCGTTTACCGAGCGATGCGGTCGATCCGCGAGTTCGAGGAACGCGTGCACGCGGAGTTCGCGACCGGCGAGATTCCGGGATTCGTCCACCTGTACGCAGGGGAGGAGGCTTCGGCGGTCGGCGTATGCAGCAACCTTGACGACCGTGACACCATCGCCAGTACCCATCGCGGCCATGGCCACTGCATCGCCAAGGGCGTTGACGTCAGCGAAATGATGGCCGAGATCTACGGCCGTAGGACCGGCAGCTGCCATGGCAAGGGCGGCTCGATGCACATCGCCGACCTGTCCAAGGGCATGCTCGGTGCCAACGGCATCGTCGGCGGCGGGCCGCCACTGATCTGCGGGACGGCACTGGCCGCGAAGATCAAGGGCACTGGCGGTGTCAGCGTCGCGTTCTTCGGTGACGGCGCAAGCAACCAGGGCACGACGCTTGAGTCATTGAACCTGGCTTCGGTGTGGAATCTGCCGGCCATCTTCATCGCCGAGAACAACGGGTATGCCGAGGCCACATCCAGCACCTGGTCGGTGGCCAGCGACAACATTGCCGACCGCGCGGCCGGGTTCGGCATGCCGGGCGTCATCGTCGACGGTTTCGACTTCTTCGCCGTGTACGAGACGGCGAGCGAGGCAGTCAGCCGCGCCCGTGAGGGCGGTGGTCCGACGCTCATTGAGATGAAGTTCACCCGCTACTTCGGCCACTTCGAGGGCGACCAGCAGACCTACCGGGCCGGCGAGGTCGAGCATGCGCGGGCCGAGCTGGACTGCCTGAAGCGTTTTGCTGCCCGGGTGATCGAGACCGGCGAGCTCGCCAGATCCGACCTCGACGCCGTCGACGCCGAGGTCGCGACCATGATCGACAAGGCTGTTGACGACGCGAAAGCCGCTCCGCTGCCGACCGAGGCAGATCTGCTCACCGACGTCTACGCCCGCTACTGACCGGAGGCTGGCCATGGCACGCACCATCACCTACCGCGAGGCGATCAACGAGGCGCTGGCCCAGGAAATGGAGCGCGACGAGAGCGTCATCGTGATGGGCGAGGACAACGCTGGTGGCGAAGGATCGCCTGGCGAGGAAGACGCCTGGGGCGGTGTGCTCGGCGTGACGAAGGGGCTCTACCACAAGTTTCCGGGCCGGGTGCTCGATACGCCCATCTCCGAATCGGCGTTCATCGGTGCCGCGATCGGCGCGGCAACGGCCGGAATGCGCCCGGTTGCCGAGCTCATGTTCGTCGACTTCATGGGTGTCTGCTTCGACCAGATCTACAACCAGGCCGCGAAGTTCCGGTACATGTTCGGCGGCAAGGCAGTCACGCCCGTAGTGATCCGCACCATGTACGGGGCCGGGCTGCGTGCCGCGGCGCAGCACTCGCAATGCCTGTACCCGCTGTTCACGCATATCCCGGGGCTGAAGGTCGTCGTCCCGTCGACGCCGTACGACGCGAAGGGCCTGCTGACGCAGGCGATCCGCGACAACGACCCGGTGATGTTCTTCGAGCACAAGGCGCTCTACGACATGGCCGGGCCAGTGCCGGAGGAGGGCTACGCGGTGCCGTTCGGAGAGGCGAATGTGGTGCGCGAGGGCGGTGATGTCACGATCGTGACGCTGGGCCGCATGGTGCACACCTCGCTCGAGGCGGCTGAGCAGCTCGCCACTGCCGGAGTGCAATGCGAGGTCGTCGACTTGCGCACCACCAGCCCGCTTGACGAGGACACCGTGCTGGAGAGCGTCGAGGGCACCGGCCGGGTCGTCGTGGTGGACGAGGCGCACCCGCGGTGCTCGGTGGCCACTGACATCTCGGCGCTCGTCGCAAAGAAGGCCTTCGGGGCGCTGCGGGCCCCGATCGAGATGGTGACGGCGCCGCATACGCCCGTGCCCTTCTCGAGCACGCTCGAAGACCTCTACATGCCTGACGCGCAGCGCATCGTGAACGCCATCAAGACGGTAGCGGAGTGGACTCGATGACCGACGAACGGATCGTCGCCGTGACGATGCCGAAGTGGGGACTGTCGATGCAGCTCGGCAAGATCACCAGCTGGATCGTCGCTGAGGGGGATGACGTGAGCGTCGGCGACGAGCTCGCGGACATCGAGACGGACAAGATCGCGGGAACCCTGGAGGCAGCCGAGGCCGGCACGCTGCGGCGCATCATCGCGAGAGTGGGTGAGGACGTGCCCGTCAGCGGCACGATAGCGCTGATCGCCCCCGCCGACGTCAGTGACGATGACCTCGACGCCGTCGTGCAGGAGGCACGCGCGGTGATCGATGCCGGCGTGCCTGACGAGGCCGCCAGCGGGCCCGCAGTCGAGACGGCCGACATCGGCGGACGGAAGATCTGCTACGTCGGGGCCGGCCAAGCCGGTGGCGTGGTGCTGCTCGTCCACGGCTACGGCGGTGACCGCAACTCCTGGCTGTTCCTGCAAGAACCGCTGGCCGCGCGTCACCGCGTGTACGCGCTCGACCTGCCCGGGCACGGCACGTCAGTCAAGGACGTCGGCGACGGCTCGGTCGACATACTGGCCGATGCCGTCCTCGGCGTACTCGACGCGATCGGCGCCGAGCGTGCCCACCTAGTCGGCCACTCGCTGGGCGGTGCCGTCGCGGTCGCAGCCACAGCCCGGGACCCGCGGCGGATCGGGTCGCTCACGCTGATCGCGCCCGTCGGCTTCGGGCCTGCAGTCAATTCCGGCTTCCTGCGCGGCTTCGCCAACGCGCAGACGCGGCGCGAGCTCAAACCGCTCATCGGCCAGCTGTTCGCCGATGAGAGCCTGGTGACCCGCCAGCTGATCGATGACCTGCTCGCCTACAAGCGGCTGGACGGGGTCGGCGAGGCACTGCATGCCCTGCTGGGCACACTCCTGGACGGCGACTCGCAGCGCGCAGATTCCGCCGCGGCTGTCAGGGTGATCGGCGGTGCAGTGCCCGTCACGGTGGTCTGGGGCAGCGCGGACCGCATCATCCCGCCTGCGCAGGCCGAGTCTGTGGCCGGCGCGGTCTGCTACCTGCTCGACGGCGCCGGGCACATGCCGCACATGGAGCGGCCGGCGGAGGTGCAGGCCGCGATCGAGGAGGCCATCGCCAGGGCAGGATAAGCAGGCTGAGTCTTCCGCGAGCTGGTCTGCGCCGTCTGCCGGACGGGGGTGATCGGGGGACGGTCTCATACCTGCCACGCATGACCGAGCCCCGGGCTCGTCGGATCGGACGAACGCGCAGATGAGGCTGGACTGCCGCTCGGTGGATTGAGTCGGCAGCACTGGCAGCGCCAGCGTTACAGAATGTCCGTTCGGTGCCGCCCGGACCGCCTTGTCGGTCGGCCGGGGCTGGCGCGCAATCAGGCGGATATGGTTCGTGTCCTGACGTCGGTGCCATCACGGAGCGCGACCTCGCGCAGACGGGGCCATCCGCGGGTGGCAGCACCTGACCTGTTCCAGGGGCGGTCCCTTATGCGCCTCGTCACTCACATCGGTGGGCACAGCCAGCGTCTTGGCACCTAGGCTCGCGATCTCTTGCTCAGCAGCCTCGAGGGCGGTCTGGTCGACGTCGGCCAGGACCACGTCCAGCCCGGCGAGCGCGAAGCGCTCGGTCAGCGCCAGACCGATACCACTTGCTGCGCCGGTAACGACTGCGTCCGTTTCGCTGGCAGGCGGCGAGGATTTCCTGTCCCGTGTAGCGGCGGGCCTCGGTCCATTCGTCGTTCTGCTCGGCCAGCACGCCTGGCCTATGACGCCGGGTACGGGGCAGGCCCCGCCGTCTTCTGCCTGCTCGTTGGTCACACCAGATACCCGGCTGCCTTCGCCCTCACGGGCGTGCTGATGCTCGCTGCCCTGCCAGCGGCCCGGCGGCGGCACGCGGCTCGCAGCGCCAGGGAGCTACCGCTAGGGCACGACTATCAGGGGCACCGGTGAGTGGCGGGCCAGGCCGACAGCGACCGAGCCGACGACGCGGTGCGCGACGAGAGACGAACTACCCACCACGATCACGACGGTTGCGTCGGGGTGGGCAGCGCCGATGTCTCTGGCTGCCGCGAGCAGTTCTTCTGCAATCGAGCCCTGGCGCCGCTCGAAGCCCCAGCGCTCCTCGCGGCCGCTAAGCTGCGCGCCGGCCATCGTGCGAAGTTCCTGCTCGACGTCGTCGAAGTCAGTTTCCAATTCGCCTACGGCAGCCGGCGACAGCGCGGCCATGCTGGGCATATGAGCCACGTACACCAACTCGATGCGGCCGGTCCGACCCTGCAGGAGGTTGACAGCGGCGTCGAGTGCCCTGCTGGATGGAGGAGACCCGTCAAAGCCGACGACAAGGCGCAGATCCGTGGCGGGCGGCATGCCAGTGCTCATCAAGGGAGGATAGCCCCAGTGCCCTCGCGAGACCGTACCCGGCATCCGGCCTACCGCAAGGTCGGCCTGGTTACTTGGCTGGCGTTACCGTTAGCGGACCGGCGTGGCCGCCGATCCAGGAACCCGGGTCACCACCGGCGAGCAGCTGCACAGGGCCACGGGAATCGCTTCGAACCCCGGTTGCGGGGCGTGCGCCGGGGCGGGGGCCGGGCGCGCTGGCCCTGTGGCCAGGCCGGGCGCGGTCCTGGCGGCGGTGGTGGCGGCGGCCCTGAGCTCGGCTAGCCGACGCTTGGACGGCAGCAGGACGATCGCGAGGATGAAGCCGAGTCCGAGCAACGCTGCTGAGATGGCGAAGGCCAGGGTGTAGCCGTGGGTGGCCGCGATCGCCGGCGCCAGCGGGCTGGTGTGGTGGGCCACCAGGTAGCTGGCCGTCGCGGTCAGCGCGATCGTGCTGAGGGCGGACGTCCCGATCGAGCCGCCGACCTGCTGCATCGTGTTGACCAGCGCGGAGGCCACGCCCGAGTCCTCGCGGCGGACTCCCGCCGTGGCGGTATTGATGGCCGGGGCGAAGATCATGCCGAAGCCCAGGCCCAGGATCAGCAGGGCGGGCAGCACGGCGCCTGCGTAACTGGAGGTCACGGTGACCTGGGTCAGGTACGCCATCCCGCCGGCGCCCAGCAGCATGCCGGCCGCGATCAGGACGCGCGGCCCCAGCCGGGGCAAGCCCACGATGCTGGCCAGGTTGGAGCTGAGCAGGATGCAGCCGATCATCGGCAGGAACAGCAACCCGGTGGTCAGCGGGCTCTCTCCCTTGATGAGCTGCAGGTAGTAGGTGAGGAACAAGAAGGTGCCGAAGATCGCGATCCCCGATATGCCGACAGCCACATAAGAGCCGCCCCGGGTGCGGTCCAGTATTACCCGCAGCGGCAGCAAGGGGTGACTGGACCGCTGCTCGGCGAGAACGAACCCGGCGAGGAGCACCGGGCCCAGGACCAGAGAGCCGATGGTCAGCGGGGCTGTCCAGCCTGAGGTCTCGGCACGGGAGAAGCCGAAGACGATCAGGAACAACCCGGCGCAGGCCAGCACGGTGCCGGGCCAATCCATTCCCGGCCGGGCGGCCGGGCGGCTGCTGCGGATATAGGCGAGGGCACCAGCCACGGCGATCGCGGCGAACACCAGGTTGACATACAGGCAATACCGCCACGAGAGGTACTGGGTGAGCACCCCGCCCAGGATCAGCCCCACCGCGCCGCCGCCGGCGGCGACCGAGCCGAACACGCCGAACGCCCTGCCCCGCTCGCGCGGATCCTGGAAAGTGCTGACCAGGGTACCCAGGGCCGACGGCGCGAGGATGGCGCCGAACACGCCCTGCAGCGCCCGGGCCGCCACCAGGATGACGAACGAGCCGGCCGCGCCGCCGATGGCCGAGGCAACGGCGAAACCGGCTAGACCGGTGATGAAGACCCACTTGCGGCTGAACATGTCGCCGATCCGGCCGCCCACCAGCAGCAGGCTGCCGAAGGCCAGGGCATAGGCCGTCACCACCCACTGCCGGTCGCTATTGGGGAACCCCAGCGCGCGCTGGGCTGACGGCAGCGCAATGTTCACAATCGTGGCATCCAGGACCACCATCAGCTGGGCGATAGCGACGATAACCAGGACCAGCCAGCGTCTGTCATCGGGCGCTGCGCGGCGCCGTTCAGTGGCAGAAGACGTTACCGATGGCATCAGGTCCATCCCCCTCGCATGGCCGGTGGCGACTCCGCTTTGTACAGGCTCGCACTCGGGTCATGCAGCTGACCCGCCACCCCCTTGTTCGGCTCGGCGCCGACTATAGCCCGGTCACGGACCCGTGCCGACCCGCGACCTCCTCGAGGGTACTGTCCCGCCCTCCTCAAGGGCTTACTCTCCGGTTAGGGGAGGGAGCAGGCTTTGAGGCACCCGGGCGCTGATGGGTACACGGATAACTCGCCGGCGCCTTCCGCGCAGGTCATCGCCTGGCTGCAACGTGCATGCCCTGCTGGCTCACTTTGAGCACCGCGGTTGGCTTCGCGGCATCAAGGCCAGATTGCTGCCGGATTCCGGAACCGGAAACGCTCATCAGTCGCGCCCGGCGCACGCAATCCCAGGTCACCGCCATGATCAGCGTCCCAAGCGCAGCGCTGGGGGCCATCGCGCACAGCGCTGGGCCCCAAGCGCAGCGCTGGGGGCCATCGCGCACAGCGCCGGGGGGCATCCGGGGGGCACTTCCGGGCTGCATTGTCACCGGATGCACGATCGAAAAACGCTCATGAGCTGGAGCCCCCTTACGGAATCGAACCGTAGACCTTCTCCTTACCATCACCACAATCAGCCAGCCCTATGACCGTCGTAAATGGCCTGACCAGGCTAAACGCTGGCTCACACTAGCGGACGCCAGCCCAGGCCAGCCCTCCCTGGCGGCATTCTGCCCCCCAAACTGCCCCCGAGATGATCTTCAGTTCACGGCCGACGTTAAAGAATCAGGTAGTCGAGCACGGGTTCAAGGTGCCGGTGCGGAAATCCGCGCTAATTCGCGGTCTTGCCATTGTCGTTCCTCCCTGCTGACAACCGTCCGGACATCCCGGGCGGTGCCGGCGCTCACGCAAACCGAAGCGCCTCGCGGGCCGGTGCCTGAACGCCAGGCCGGCGAATCTCAACGTGCCGGCACCCGGTGTGCTGGCGGTGTGCTGCGCCGTTAGGCGGCACGGTCTTTATGGCTCCGGTCTATGGGCGGGCCTCGTAGACGAGGTTGAAGGGTGTTTCGGCTGCGCGGCGGAACCGGGTGAAGCCGGCATCGGTGACGAGCTGCCGGATGGCGGCCTCGCCGGCTTGGGCTCCGATCGCGTAGCCGCCGGCTTGGGACATGGCGTTGGGGACGCAGAGGAGGGTGGAGAAGTTGTAGTAGGCGCGGCCGATGGGGGTGAGGTTGCCGGTGATCGTGTCGCTGGCGTAGGGCTCGACGATGAGCCACGTGCCGTCGGGGGCGAGCGCCTGGCGGACGTGGCGGGCGGCGGCGAGCGGGTCACCCATGTCGTGCAGGCAGTCGCGGCGAGGTCGTAGCCGGTGCCGGAGAACGCGGCGGCGGTGGCGACTTCGAAGGTGACCCGGTCGGCGACTCCGGCGTCGCCGGCGCGCTTGCGGGCGATCTCGATGGACTGATCGTGGTAGTCCGAGCCGGTGAAGGCCGAGTTTGGATATTCGCGGGCGAGCAGGATCGTGGAGGCGCCGAGCCCGCAGCCGATGTCGGCGACTCTGGCACCGGCGCGGAGTTTGTCGTGCACCCCGTCGAGCGCGGGGGTCCACGATGGCACCAGGTTGGCGGTGTAGCCGGGCCGGAAGAACTGTTCGCATCCGAGGAAGACGTCCTCGTCATGCTCGTGCCAGCCGATGCCGCCGCCGGTGCGGAACGCCTCGGTGATGCGCGGCTCGGCCTTGAGGGCGCCGAGCGCGAGCACGAACGCGCCCGGGGCGTAGACTCCGCCGTCCGGGTTGGCCAGCGCGTATGCCTGCTCTTCGGTCATCGAGTAGGTGCCGGTGGCCGGGTCGTATTCGACGTACCCGCCCGCCGCCTGCCCGCACAGCCACTCGGCGATGTAACGGGGGCTGGTCTGGGTGCGGGCCGCCAGCTCGCCGGCACCGGCTGGCCCGGCAGCCAGCGCCTGGTACAGGCCCAGCCGGTGGCCGATCACCACGTTCCCCGCGGCGACGGTCGCTCCCAGGTCGGCGACGAACCGGGCCAGGAACTCTTGCAGCTTGCCGGTGTTGATGGCCATGACGATCCCCTTTAGGGTCCGGGTCCTCGTGTGTTCATGCCAGGGTCGGCCGGGCTGTTGCAACGGCGTCGCAACGGCATTGCAATGGGGACCGCTGGACTGGTACAGCAGTCATGACCAGGGAGGGCGCTATGCGGGCCAGGTATCCAGACGCCGAGGGTTTCGTGGACCGCGGCGGCGTCAAGGTCGGTTACGAGGTGTTCGGCGACGGCGAGCCAGCGGTGGTGTTCGCGCCCATCAACCCCATCGTTCACTCTCACGCGTGGAAGGCCCAGGTGCCCTGCCTCGCCCGCCGGTTCCGGGTCATCACCATCGATCCCCGGGGCAACGGCCGGTCTGACCGGCCCCAGCCGGCCGCGGCGTACGCCGACACCGAGTTCGTGGCCGACACCGTCGCCGTGATGGACGCATGCGAGGTCGAGCGTGCCGTGGTCGTGGGGATCAGCAGCAGCGGCTGGATTTCGCTGCTCGCCGCCGCCTTGCATCCAGACCGTGTCCTCGGCGTGGTGGCCATCGCCGCCGGGGTACCGTACCTGGCGCCGCTGCCGGCTCACCGGGCCGTCTATGACTTCGATGAGGTACTCGACACAGACGAGGGCTGGGCCAAAGACAACCGGCACTACTATCTGCGCGACTGGCGGGGCTTCGCGGAGTTCTTCTTCGGCGAGCTGCTGTGTGAGCCGCATTCGACCAAGCAGATCGAGGATTGCATTGGCTGGGCGATGGAGACCAGCGCGGAGACGTCGCTGGCGCATGAGGACGCGCCGCTGGCGTCATCGTTAACGGAGGAGACGGAACAGCTGCTGCGGCGGGTTCGCTGCCCGGTGCTGGCGATCCACGGGGACCAGGACCGCTGCGTGCCGCTGTCGTGGAGTGAGCGGATTGCCGAGCTGACCGGGGCCGACCTGCTGGTTCTGGAGGGCGCGGGACACGTGCCGCCGGGTCGTGAGCCGGTGGTCGTCAATCACGCGATCCGGGACTTTGCCGACCGGTTCCGCCCGGGACCGGCCCCGCCGCGCCGGTGGACAAGGCCGCTGGACCGGCGCCGCCGCGTGCTGTACCTGTCGTCTCCGATCGGGCTCGGGCACGCGCGGCGGGACCTGGCCATCGCCGGCGAGCTGCGCAAGCTGCGCCCCGGCCTGCAGGTGGACTGGCTGGCCCAGCATCCGGTGACCGAGCTGCTGGCCAGGCGGGGCGAGCACATCCACCCGGCGTCGGCGTTCCTGGCCAGCGAATCACGGCATCTGGAAGGCGAATCCGCCGAGCACGACCTGCACGCGTTCCAGGCGCTGCGGCGCATGGATGAGATCATGGTCAGCAACTTCATGGTCTTCTCCGACCTGGTCGCCAGCGAGCACTACGACCTGTGGGTGGGCGACGAGGCGTGGGACGTGGACTACTTCCTGCACGAGAACCCCGAGCTCAAGCGGGCGCCCTATGCCTGGCTGACCGATTTCGTGGGCTGGCTGCCGATGCCCGACGGCGGCGGCCAGGAGGCGGCGCTGACCGCTGATTACAACCTGGAGATGATCGAGCAGATCGGGCGGTTCCCCAGCCTGCGTGACCGCGCCGTGTTCGTCGGCAACCCCGATGACGTGGTCGCGGACAGCTTCGGCCCGGGGCTGCCGCGGATCCGCGACTGGGTCGAGCAGCACTACCAGTTCGCCGGCTACATCTCCGGCTACGATCCCGCCGACGTTGCCGACCGGGCCGGGATACGCGCCGAGCTTGGCTGGCGCCCCGATGAGAAGGTCTGCCTGGTCACGGCCGGCGGCTCGGGGGTCGGTGCTGACCTGCTGCGCCGTGCCATGGCCGCCTACCCGGCCGCCAGGCAGCTCGTGCCCGGGCTGAGGATGATCGTGGTGGCCGGGCCGCGGATCGACCCGGCCACGCTGCCCTCTCATGACGGCCTGGAGCTGCACGGCTACGTGCACGACCTGTACCGGCAGCTGGCGGCGTGTGACCTGGCGGTGGTGCAGGGCGGGCTGACCACCACGATGGAGCTCACCGCGGCCCAGCGGCCATTTATCTACGTGCCGCTGCGGCACCACTTCGAGCAGAACTTCCACGTCCGGCACCGGCTCACCAGATACCGCGCCGGGCGCTGCCTGGACTACGAGGAGATGGTGCCGGACGCGCTGGCGCAGGCCATAGCCGAGGAAGTAGGCCGCCGCGTCAGCTACCGGCCGGTGGAAACCGACGGGGCGGCACGGGCCGCCGCCCACATTGCCGCGCTCATCTGACCAGGCTCGCTGCCGTGCGCGCCTCACGCAGGACCTGCGCCAGGCCGTGATCCCTGGCCAGGGCCGTGCCGCGGTCCAGCACCGCCCGCGCCTGCGCAAGCTCGCCGAGGCGGCCCAGCGCCTCGCCGTCAGCCACCAGGGCCGCCGCAAGCGCAGCCACCCACGGAACCCGCTCCACCGCACCCAGCAGCGGGGCAAGCACCGCGCGGGAGCGTTCTGGCTGGCCGGCCGTCAGCCATGCCCGGGCGACCGACAGGTACACCTCATACCCCAGCACCCACGCATCCCCGGCCGGCGACCCGACGCCAGCCAGCATCCGGTCGGCCTCGGCCAGAACACCCGGGGACCGGGTGGCCTCGGCGAGCGGGGCAAGGCAGCGGAGCAGATACGCCTCGGCGCCGCCCTGTTCGGCGGCCGCGTGACCGCGCTCCAACAGCTCAATGGCCTCGGCCCGGCTGCCACCTGCCAGCAGCGTGGTGCCCAGCGCGGCGCATGCGAGGGCACCACACCAGGGGTGGTCATTCGCCTGGTAGAGGCCCAGGGCACGGCGGCCGAGCGCTACTGCCTCACCATCACGGCCACGGATCCGGGCCAGCCAGCCCAGATACGCGAGGTAAAACGCGGTCCACTGCGGGTAGCCGCTGCGCTGGTTGATCTCGATGGCCGACTGCATGGCAGCCATGGCGTCATCCCAGCCACCAGCCGCCAGCAGCACGTATGCCGACTCGAAGACGGCATGCTGCAGCAAGAACAGGTCACCCCGGCGCCGAAGCAGCGGGTCGAGCTCACCGAGCACCGCTGCCAGCGCATCGATGTGGCCAAGGCAGCCATGAGCGGCCTTGAGCCCATCAAGGCCCGCCGCCAGCGCCTGGTCATCCAAGGCGGCCCTGCCCGCCGCCGCGGCGCGTTGCCCATAGTCCAGCGCAAGATCGAATTGCAGCCGGCTGGCCGCGATGATGGCAAGGCGCCCGAGCAGGTCCGCCGCGGCGGCCTGGTCGCCCAGCAGCTCGGCAAGGCGCAGGCCCTGGGCGAGATGGGACTCGCAGTAGCTGACCGGCATGCCCAGGGCCACGGGCACGTCCCCGCCGAGCTGCCGCAAGGTGTGCATTTCCAGGCGCGTGTCACCAGCAAGGACAAGGCTATGGCGGACCGCGCGTTCGACCGGCTCGCTGAGCACGGGCCCACGCTGCGGATGCCGCATGCCAGGCCGCTTGGCGGCGGCCTGTTCGAGCTGCGGTTCA